>JADGOP010000386.1 GCA_017882935.1 Actinomycetota bacterium | reverse complement strand
TCGATCCCTGGTGCAGGAACTCGATCGGGCCGCGCACGCACCCGAAGGGGTCGTCGTCGGCGTACCAGAGGCCGCACGACGTGGCGACGGCCTCGATCGAGCGCTTCCGGCGGGCGCGGATCGTCACGAGGCCCAGGATCACCGCCACGACGGCCAGCTCGAACACGAGCAGGGGCGGGGGCGAGTTGCCCTGCGTGCCCGATGCGAGCACCAACGTGGGGACGACGGGGGGCACCGGCACGCCGCGAAGTCTCGCCCATGGCGGGTCGCGCGTGCCGGAATCCCGACGACGACTGCGAGCCCCGGCCGCGCCGTCGCTACCGTGACGCCGTGCCGCCGCATCCCGATGCCCCGTTCCTCTGCGCCTGCCGACGGGAGCCCGCAGCCCACGTCCCGGTGTGGTTCATGCGCCAGGCGGGCCGGTCCCTGCCCGAGTACCGGGCCGTCCGCGGCGAGGGCAGCATCCTCGACGCGATCCGCAAGCCCGACGTGGCCACCGAGATCACGCTCCAGCCGGTGCGGCGGCACGGTGTCGACGCGGCCGTCCTCTACTCCGACATCGTGGTGCCCGTGGCGGCCATCGGCTTCGGCGTCGACGTGGCGCCGGGCACCGGTCCGGTGGTGGCCCAGCCGTTCCGCTCGGCCGCCGACCTCGACCGCCTGCGGCCCCTCGAGCCCGAGGTCGACACGCCGTACGTCCTCGAGACGGTGCGCAACCTCGCCGCCGAGCTGGGCGACACGCCCCTGATCGGCTTCGCCGGGGCCCCGTTCACCGTCGCCAGCTACCTCATCGAGGGCCGTCCGTCACGCACCTACGCGCTCACCAAGGCCCTCATGTTCGGCGACCCGGAGCTGTGGTCGCAGCTCGTCGACCGCCTGGCCGACCTCGCCATCGCGTCGCTGCGCTCGCAGGTCGAGGCCGGCGCCTCGGCGGTGCAGCTGTTCGACTCGTGGGCGGGCGCGCTGGCACCCGCCGACTACGAGCGCTTCGTGCTGCCCGCCAGCACCAAGGTGCTGGCGGCCGTCGCCGACCTGGGCGTGCCGCGCATCCACTTCGGCGTGGGCACGTCGGAGCTGCTCCACCTCTTCAAGGCCGCCGGGGCCGACGTGGTGGGCATCGACTGGCACACCCACCTCGACGACGCCCGGGCGCGCCTCGGCGACGACGTGGCGCTGCAGGGGAACCTCGACCCGGCGGTGCTGCTCGCACCCCCCGACGTCGTCGCCGACCGGGCCCGCGACGTGCTGCGCCGCGCCGGCGGCCACCCGGCCCACGTCTTCAACCTGGGCCACGGCGTGCTGCCCGAGACCGACCCGGGCATCCTCACGGCCCTCGTCGAGCAGGTGCACGCCGAGGGGCGCACCGACGGCACGCTGGCTCCGTCGGTCGCGGGTCTGGCGGTCTGACCGTGGCGGGATCGGGTCGCATCGGGGTGGTCGTGATGGCGTACGGCACGCCGCGCACCCCCGCCGACGTTCCCGCCTACTACACCGACATCCGGCGCGGGCGGCCGCCGAGCCCCGAGCAGCTGGCCGACCTGGTGCGCCGCTATGACGCCATCGGTGGTGTCTCGCCCATGGCCGAGCGCACCGAGGCGCAGCGGTCGGTGCTGCAGGCCGCGCTCGACGAGCGCCGGCCCGGCCGGTTCGTCACCGCGCTCGGGCAGCGCCACGCGGCCCCGTTCATCGAGGACGCGGTGACGACGCTGACCTCCGGGCCCGACCCGGTCGAGCGCCTCGTCGGCCTGGTGCTGGCCCCGCACTACTCGGCGTTCAGCATCGGCCACTACGCCGGCCGCCTCGCCCAGGCCGCCGCGGGGCACGGGCTGGCGGCCGCCACCGTCGAGCACTGGCACCTCGAGCCCGCCTACCTCTCGTTCCTCTCTGCGGCGGTGGTCGACGCGCTCGCCTCGCTCGACGCCGTGCCCGGTCCGACGACCACGATCAAGGTGGTGTTCACCGCGCACTCGCTGCCCGAGCGGCTGCTGGTCGACGACCCCTACCCCGGGCAGCTCCGCGACAGCGCGGTCGCCGTGGCCGAGCAGGTCGGGCTCACCCCGTGGGCCGGGTGGGCGATCGGCTGGCAGAGCGCGGGGGCGACGCCCGAGCCCTGGCGTGGGCCCGACATCACCCAGGTCATCCGCGACCTCGCGGGCACCGGGCGCTCGGAAGGCGTCGTGGTGTGCCCGCAGGGGTTCGTGTCCGACCACCTCGAGGTGCTCTACGACCTCGACATCGAGGCCCGGGGCGTGGCCGAGGCCGCCGGCCTCCGGTTCGCCCGCACCCGGGTGCTCAACGCCGACCCCACCGTGCTCGGCGCGCTGGCCGACCGGGTCGTGGCGCTCGCCGAGGAGGACGCGTGACCCGGGTCGCCGTGGTGGGCGGTGGCATAGCGGGCCTGGCCGCGGCGCGGGCCCTGGCCGAGGCCGGCGCGCAGGTGGTGGTGCTCGAGCCCGACCGCCTCGGCGGCAAGCTGCGCACCTCGGAGTTCGCCGGGCGGGCCCTCGACGAGGGGGCCGACGCCTTCCTGGCCCGGGTGCCCTGGGCCGTCGAGCTGGCCCGCGACCTGGGGCTCCGCGAGGGCCTTGTCGCCCCCGCCAGCGGCAAGGCCCACGTGTTCGTGGCCGGCGAGCTGCGGCCGCTCCCCGCCGAGCACGTGATGGGCGTGCCCACCGACCTCGACGCGCCCGACCTGCCCGCCATCCTGTCGGCCGACGGCCTGGCCGCGGCGCGGCGCGACCTCACCGATCCCGGGTTGCCGCCCGCCGACGGCGCGCCCGGCGGCGACGAGGCCATCGGGCCGTTCCTGCGTCGCCGCCTTGGCGCCGAGGTGCTCGATCGGCTGGCCGGTCCGCTCGTGGGCGGCATCAACGGCGGCGACGTCGAACGCCTCAGCCTCGCGGCCGTCACCCCGCAGCTCGACGCGGCGGCCCGCTCTGCAGAGCCCAGCCTGATCCGGGCCTGTGCCGCGCAGCGCGCGGCCGCGCTGGCCGCGCAGCCGGCCGGGGGGCCCGCACCGGTCTTCCTCGCGCCACGCGGTGGCATGGCGCGCCTCGTCGACGCCCTCGTCGCCGACCTCGCCACCCGCGGGGTCGAGATGCGGGAGGGGCTCGGTGCCCGGGCCCTCGAGCCCACCGCGGCGGGCGGGTGGCGGGGC
>JADGOP010000385.1 GCA_017882935.1 Actinomycetota bacterium | reverse complement strand
CGCGCGGTCCGCACCGCGTCGTCGATGTCGCCGATGGTCGCCATGCCGGTCGACATCACGACGGTTCGGCCACGGCGCGCCACCGCGTCGACGAGCGCGAGATCGTTCAGCTCGAACGACGCGATCTTGTAGGCAGGCGGGTCGAGCCCCTCGAGCGGCGCCCGAGCGAACATCCACAGTGTCGCGCAGACGAGGGCGGCACGGCCGTCGTTCCACTGTCGGCGCACCGCCGAGTAGAGCCCGATGCCGACGAGCGCGTGGGCAACGAGTGTGACGATGCGGAGCAGCAGCACGTGACCGAAATCGGTGGTGAAGAACCGCCAGAACGGCATCGCCGCCAGGTAGAGCGCGATCGGGTAGGGGAACTCGAAGAACGGCTGCGGCGTGATCGACGTGAAGTAGTACTGCCCCCCGCGCACTTGCTGCGCGCGGTGCACCTGGAAAACGGCGTCGCCCACCTGTGCGAGCACGGCGCGCCACCCGTGGTCCCGGTGCGGTGGCTGGACCCTCCACCCCGACCCTTCTCCTTCGTCACCGACCCCCGCTGCGTCACCTGGCGGGGCGAGGTGTGGGTGTTCTTCGAGGCGTTCCGCCCGTGGGCCGGACGCGGCGTCATCGGGGTGGCCCGCCACGACGCGCAGCTCGGCTTCGTCGACCCGCGTCCCCTCCTCGACGTGCCGGGCCTGCACCTCGCCTACCCGACGGTGCTCGTCGAGGGTGACGAGCTGGTCTGCGTCCCCGACTCCTCGTGCCCCGACGGCACGCTCGTGTTCCGGGGGACCGAGCCGGGGTCGCTGCGCGCCGCCGGAGTGGTGCCTGGCGTGCCGCCGCTGCGCGACCCCACCGTGCTCGAGCACGAGGGCGGGTTGGTGCTGGTCGGCCTCGACATCCGTCCCCGTTCGCCGATCCTGCGCGCCTTCCGCGGCGAGACGCTCGCGGGCCCGTGGACCGAGGCCGGCGAACCGATCGACGCCGGTGACGGCACGGTGCGCCCGGCTGGGAGCTTCGTGAGGCTCGCCGACGGCCGCCTGGTGCGCCCGGCACAGGACTCCCGGGCGAGGTACGGGGGCGGCATCGTGCTGCGCGAGGTCCACCTCGACGGGGGCTACCGCGAGGAGCCGCTGGCCGAGGCCGGGCCCGACCCCTCGTGGGCGTTCCCGCTGGCGTTCCACACCATCAGCGGCACCGACCAGGTGACGTTCTTCGACGGCTACCGGCACCACACCACGTTGCTCGCGGGGCCGCGGCGCCTCTCGCGGCACTTCGTGGGCGTGTCCACGAAGTAGCCGGCGGGCGCGTCGGGGTCAGCGGCGGGCGAGGCGGGTGAGCAGGTCGTCCCACAGGTCGGCCACGTCACCGATCGTCGGCAGCTTGCCCTCGACGCCCCGCGGGTCGGCCAGCGTCTCGCGCACGGCCGCCTCGAGCGCGTCGAGGTCGCGCTGGGGGACGATGCGGATGCCGTGGGAGATGTCGTCGGTCGCCTCGCGCACGCCGGCGCAGTCGTAGGCGACGACCGGCACACCGGACGACAGCGCCTCGATCACCACGTTGGGGCTCCCCTCGGCCCGCGACGTGGACAGGAGCACGGCCGCGTCGGCGAACGTGGGACCGGCGTCGGCGAGCCAGCCGAGGGCGTGGAGGTTCGGCACGCCGACCGACAGCTCGGGCCCGGGCCCGACCGACACGAACGACAGGTCGGGGCAGCGTCGGGCGAGCTCGACCAGGTCGGCGTAGTTCTTCACGGCCACCGGCCGACCCACCCACAGCACCGTCGACCGCGGCCCATCGTGCGGCCCACCGGCGGGGTCGGGCGCACCGTTGGGGATGACGCACCCCACCGCGTCGACCCGCGCCTGGAACGGTCCCGCACCGCTCAGCATGTGGCGGGCGGGTGCGACGATGGCGCCGGCCGCCCGCAGCACCGCGGCGGTGACGGCACGGGAGGCACGGGTGCGGCCGCGCACCTCGAGCTGGTTGCTGTCGGTGTCGTTGCCCGTGAGGCGCAGCACGAACGGGACGCGCCGGGGGCCGAACGCGTCGGCGAGCGCGGCGGCGGCCGGGGACGAGCCGGCCTGGAGGCCGATGGCCACGTCGGGGCGTTCCCGGGCCACCTGCCGGGCCGCTGCGAGGGTGAACGCCACGGAGTTGCGTCGCGTCAGCTCGGCGGCTCCGACGCGGACGACGGGGACGCCGTCGACGTTGTAGGCCCGGGGCGAGTCCCCCAACCAGCGGGCCACCACCACCACGTCCCAGCCGCGCGAGCGCAGCTCGCCGAACACGCGGAGGAGCTGCCGCTCGGCGCCGCCACCGCCGGGAGGGAAGCTCCCGGCCACGAGCGCGACCTTCATGTCGGGGCCCCGTTGCGCTCGAGCCAACCCGCGAGCACGAGCGTGGCCCACACGGTCTCGCCGTTGCGGCCGCCGGCCAGCAGGTCGTCGAGCGCGCGGCCGGCGGCGGTGCGGTCGATCGGGTCGGGTGGCCGGCGGAGCAGCTCCTCGTGCCCGGGGTTGCGGGCGATGGCCCGGCGGAGCCAGTCGTCGAGAGGGAAGCCGAACCCGGTCTTGGGCCGGTGCACGAACGCGGTGCTGAACCCCCGTCGGACCAGCAACTCCTTCAGCGGCCACTTGCCCACGCCGCCCTGGACCTTGACGCCGACGGGCATGGCGTCGGCGAGCCGGGCGACGGGGGCCCCGAGCAGCGGCACGCGGGCTTCGAGCGACACCCGCATGGTGGCGCGGTCGACCTTGGTGAGCAGGTCGGCCGGCAGGTACTGGTCGCGGTCGTGCTGCATGGCCCGCTCGTAGCCGGTGGGCCGCAGCACGGGCCACCGGGCCGATCGCGGCGCGGTGGTGGTGGGGCTGGGGCCGGTGCGGCCCAGCAGCCCGGCCGCGGCCGTCTGGCTGATGACCGAGCTCTGCCCGGCGTAGCCGCCGCCCCCCGCCCGCGACTCGTCGACGAGGCGGTCGAGGATGCGCGCCGGGTCGCGGCCGGCGCGCTGCGACAGCGTCCCTGCGGCGCGGATCAGGCCGGGTGGCAGCACGCCGAGGCTCTCCGCGAGCCAGGCCGAGCCGTAGCGCGGGTAGCCGCCGAAGAGCTCGTCGCCGCCGTCGCCCGACAGCACCACGCGGAGGTCGCCCGCGGCCACCTCCGACACGAGCA
>JADGOP010000384.1 GCA_017882935.1 Actinomycetota bacterium | reverse complement strand
ACCCTCCCGCTCTTCTCGTCGTGCTCCAAGCGCGACCTCCAGAAGATCGCGCGCGCCGGTGACGAGGTCACCGTCAAGGCCGGCCGGGTGTTGGTCGACCAGGGCGAGATCGGTCGCGAGGCCTTCGTCATCCTCGAGGGCACCGCCATCGTCAAGCGCAACGGCCGCAAGATCGCGACGCTCGGCCCGGGCGACCACTTCGGCGAGCTCGCCCTGCTCGACCGCGGTCCCCGCACCGCCACCGTCGAGGCCGACACCGAGCTCCGGGTGTTCGTGCTGAGCGCCCGCAAGTTCACGTCGGTGCTCGACGACGTGCCGAGCCTGGCGCACAAGCTGCTCGCGGCGCTGGCAGGCATGGTGCGCGAGTTCGACTCGCGCACGTACGGCTGATCCACCCCCGGCGACCGGCCCGGATTTCGGCCGCGCCCGGGAACCTTGAGTAGCGTCGGCCCCGCTATGGAGAACACGAGCACGGAACCGACCGGCGGCCGTCGGATCAAGCCCAACCACGTGGTCGTGGCCCTGGGCGTGGCGATCGGCCTGTTCACCCTCGCCTCCGGCATCGTGCCGCTCTTCGAGCACCACTGGATCGACAGGTCCGGGATCCAGCGTGAGGTGTTCGACGGCATCCCCGGGCCCTTCAAGCTGGTCTTCTACACCGTCATCCCGGTCATCCTCGTGTACGGCGCGGTGCTGTTCTCGTACCGCGTGAAGAACTGGGGCCGGGGCGCCCCCGACCGCCGGGCCACCACCAAGGACAACATCGGCCGGCGCCTCAAGGACTTCCGGGCCGGCGCCTACATGCAGACGCTGCTGCGCGACCCCGCAGCCGGCATCATGCACTCGCTCATCTACTTCAGCTTCCTCGTGCTGCTGGCCGTCACGACGGTGCTGGAGATCAACCACCAGCTCCCCGTCAGCGCCAAGTTCCTCCACGGCGGCGTGTACGAGGGCTACTCGTTCGTCGGCGACGTGGCCGGCCTCGCCTTCCTCGCCGGCATCGTGTGGGCCATCATGCGGCGCTACGTGCAGCGGCCCTACCGCATCCGCATCAAGACCAAGCCCGAGCACGCGCTGATCCTGGGCACGTTCCTGGCCATCGGCGTCACCGGCTTCCTCACCGAGATGTTCCGCATCACCGAGATGGGACGGCCGGCGTTCGAGAAGTGGTCGGTGGTCGGCTACCCGCTGTCGGGCCTCGTCAAGAACGTGCACAACGTCGCCGGCTGGCACCAGGCCATGTGGGTGCTGCACGTGGTCGCGTTCATCCTCTTGCTGGCGATCCTGCCCACCACGATGCTGCGCCACATGTTCACGTCGCCGCTCAACATGTACCTGCACGACCGTGACCGCCCCAAGGGCGCCATGAAGCCCATGCCCAACCTCATGGAGACCGAGCTCGAGAGCTTCGGCGCCTCCACCATCGAGGACTTCACCTGGAAGCAGCTGCTCGACACCGACGCCTGCACCATGTGCGGCCGCTGCACCTCGGTGTGCCCCGCCCATGGCACCGGCAAGCCGCTCGACCCGCGCGAGATCGTGCTCAAGACCGGCGAGGTCATGGCCGCCACCGGCCACCCCGAGGTCACCCCGCCCATCGGCACCGTGCCCGACATCGTCATCAGCGCCGACTCGGTCTTCGACCGCATCACCGCCGAAGAGGTCTGGGCCTGCACCTCGTGCAAGGCCTGCGACGAGATCTGCCCCGTCAACATCGAGATCCTCGACAAGATCCTCGACATGCGGCGCTACCTGTCGCTCATGGAGTCGAACTTCCCCACCGAGCTGGGTGCCGCCTACCGCTCCATGGAGAACAGCGGCAACCCGTGGGGCATGAGCCAGGCCGAGCGTGGCGACTGGGCCGACAAGCTGGACGGCATCGAGGTGGTCGACGGCAGCGCCGTACTCGACCACGAGTACCTCTACTGGGTCGGGTGCGCCGGGTCGTTCGACGACAAGAACAAGCGCGTCACCCAGGCCATGGCCCAGCTCCTGCAGCGCGCCGACATCGACTTCGCGGTCCTCGGCCCGGCCGAGAACTGCACCGGCGACCCCGCCCGCCGCTCGGGCAACGAGTACATCTTCCAGATGCTCGCCATGCAGAACGTGGAGACGCTCAACGGCATGGGCGTGAAGAAGATCATCACGCAGTGCCCCCACTGCTTCAACACCCTCAAGAACGAGTACCCGCAGCTCGGCGGGCACTACGAGGTGGTGCACCACTCGCAGTTCCTCGAGCAGCTCATCGCGGAGGGCAAGCTCGACCTCAGCACCGCCCGCCTCGAGGAGCGCGTCGTCTACCACGACTCCTGCTACCTCGGCCGCCACAACGACATCTACGCCGCCCCCCGCAACGTCATCGGCAGGCTCGGTGGCATCGAGATCGTCGAGGCGCCCCGCAACGGCACCAAGGGCCGGTGCTGCGGTGCCGGCGGGGCGCGCATGTGGATGGAGGAGACCATCGGCACCAAGGTCAACGACGACCGGGCCGTGGAGCTGCTCAACACCGGCGCCACCCGGGTCACCACCGCCTGCCCGTTCTGCTACATCATGCTCGACGACGGGGTGAAGGGCGCCGGCGTGGAGCCCGACGAGGTCAAGGTCACCGACATCGCCATGACCCTGCTCGAGGCCATCGAGAACGGCGAGCGACGCATCTCCATCCCGGCCGCCGACAGCGCGCCCCGCAGCTGATCCGGATCGCCCACGGACATTTTCGACGCCGGCCGACGCGGTCAGGTTCCTGTCGGCCACACTGAGGGCCAGCAACGGCGACCGCATCCGTCCACCTGAGGTCCGGCTGTGTCTGAACCCGGGGAAGTCCAACTGGCAGCCGCGACCACGGCCGAGCCACGCGCCCTCGATCCGAACGTCGGCGCCATCGGCGGTCAGGCTCTCGTCGAGGGCGTGATGATGCGCACCGGGTCGGCATGGGCCGCGGCGGTGCGCTGCGACGACGGTTCGATCACCACCACGGTGCAGGGGCTGCCACCGCTCGACAAGTGGCGCAAGATCCCGTTGGCGCGGGGCGTGCTGGCGTTGGTGGAGTCCGTGAGGCTCGGCATCGGCGCGCTGATCTGGGCCACCAACGAGCGTTCCTCGGACCCCGCCGAGCAGCTGTCGAAGCGTGGCGCGGTGGTGTCGGTGCTCATCGCCGGC
>JADGOP010000383.1 GCA_017882935.1 Actinomycetota bacterium | reverse complement strand
GCGGCGATGGGCGTGGCCACCGCCGCGAGGAGCAGCACGAACGCTGCGCACGTGATCAGGTGACCGCCCACGATGCTGCGCGGGCGCAGCAGCGACACGCGCCACGGCGCCAGGCTGTGGTGCTCACGGGCGCCGGCGATGCACCCGGCTGCCACGACCGGGACCAGGACCAGCACGCCCACGGTCGTCGCGATGATCCACCACTGGCCGATGGCCCGCCCGATGGCGGAGGGGTCGGTTGCGGGCTGGCGGAACGGCTGGTCGGTGCCCGTCTCGTGGAGCCACACCGCCGCGGTGATGGCGCCGAGCACCACGAGCCACACCACCACGACCACGGGGCCCACCACGCCCCGCATGCGGGTGCGCAGGCCGATCGAGGCGATGGGCCGGCCGACGGCGCGGGACCGCTCGGGCTTGGCGCTGCTCATCCGGCACCCGGTTCGGGCTCGGGCAGGGTGAGGTCGTCGAGCTCGGGAGGCACCTCGGCGAACTCGACCAGGTCGACGTCGGCGAGCACCAGCTTGCGCAGCAGGGCGGCCTGCGCCGCGGCGTCGGCCACCGTGTGGGTGCGGACCGCGCCGTTGGCGAGGCGGGCCCGGATGCGGCGGGCCCCGCCGAGCTGGGCCACCAGCGGCCCCGGGGGGCCCTGTGCGAGCACCTTGCCCGCGTCGAGCATCGCCACCTCCTGGCACCCGGCTGCGAGCTCGGGGAGGTGGCGGGATGACACGACCACCGTCCGTCCCACGTCGAGCAGGCGGTGCAGCAGGTTCCAGAGCTTGGCCCGGTCGCGCTCGTCGAGGCCGCGGGTGGGCTCGTCGAGCAGCACGAGCGTGGGGTCGTGGACGAGGGTGGCCGCCACGCCGACCAGCTGCCGCGAGCCGGCGGAGAGCCGTTCGGTGCGCACCGCGTGACGTCCGGCCAGGCCCACCAGGTTGAGCAGCGTCTCCACGAGCGCCTCCCACCGGTCGCGCGGCACACCGAGGGCGGCGGCGCGGGCGCAGAGGTACTCGTCGAGCCTCAGGTTGGCCGGCAGCCCGAACGGCGCGGGGAGGTAGCCGACGTGCCGGCGCACCGCGAGCGGGTCGCGCGCCGGGTCGATGCCGAGCACCGAGAGCTCACCGAGCGAGGGACGCTGCAACGTGGCCGCGGCGGCGAGCAGCGTCGACTTTCCCGAGCCGGGGCGACCGGCGAGGCCGAAGCAGATGCTGCGGGGGACGGTGATGTCGAGCTCGTCGAGCACGGTGGTGCGGCCGCGGCGACAGACCAGGCCGCTGGCCCGGATGGCGGACTGGTCGGGCAGCAGGATGCGGGCGGTGATCGGGCCCGGGGTGGTCGCGGCGCGAGGGGGCTGGCCCGGACGCCCGGCGACGACGGGGCCCGTCACCGGCGGACCTGCGTGGTGGGGGTGGCGCGCCCGGGCGGTGTGGCCGGGTTGCCCGGTGCCGAGTGGCCGAGGAACCAGAACCCCACCGCGGTGCCGAGCGCGAGCAGCGGAAGCACCACCCAGGCAGCGTTGCTGCGGTTGACCCGGGCCAGGAACCACAGCACGACCGGGACGACCACGGCCGCGTAGAGCACCACGGCGAGCACCACCCACCCGACCGGTGGGGTCGCGCGACCACCCGTGGCGGCGAGCACCGCGACCGGCGCGACGAGCAGCGGGGCGCGCCGGGCGGGCACAGCGGTCGGTGCCGAGGGGCGGGACAGGGCGGGATGCGGCATTCGTTCCACCCTCGCGCGTGGACCGTGGCAGGAGCGCGTCAATCCGGTGGCTTTCCCGCGTCGCCGTAGGCTGGGCCTGTGCGCATCGAGGCGGTGATCTTCGACTGGGGCGGCACGCTCACGGTCGACGAGGCCAGCCTGGCCGACTGCCGCGAGCGGTGGCTCCCGGCGGCGCGCCACCTCGCCCCGACACGCGTCGACGAGGGCGCCGACGAGCTGTTCACCATCGAGCGGCTTTGGTGGGACCGTGGCATCGCCAGCGGCCGGAGCTTCACGCTGCGCGACATCGTGGGCGAGGCCGCGGGCGCCATGGGCATCGTCGACCAGCAGCTCATCGAGTCGGCGGAGCAGGCCCACCTCGACGCCTGGGCCGAGGCGGTCATCCACGACCCCGAGGCAGCGGTGGTGCTGCGTGAGCTCGACCGGCGCGGGCTGCGGATCGGGCTGCTGTCGAACACCCACTGGCCGCGGCACTTCCACGAGGACCTGTTGGCGCGCGACGAGCTCACCACCCTCATCCACTCCCGGCACTACACGTGCGACCTCGAGAACCTCAAGCCGCACGGCGGGGCGTTCCGGGCTGCGCTGGCCGGCGTGGGCGTCTCCGACCCCGCGCACGCCGTCTTCGTCGGCGACCGGCCCATCGACGACATCAGCGGCGCCAAGGCGCTCGGGATGCGCACCGTGTGGCGGCCGAACCCGCACGTCCCCGCCGAGCCGGGCATCGACGCCGACGCCACCATCGGCTCCCTGCCCGAGCTGCTCGCCGTGCTCGACCGCTGGGCCCAGGAGTAGCCCGCCCTCCCACCCAAAACGCGGAATGGGTCAGGCGTCGGGGGCGGGGTCGGTGGGGTCGGTGGGGTCGGCGACCTCGTCGTCGAGGGCGGCCACCACCTGCTCGACCTCGCGGGTCGCGTTGCGGATGCGGGCCCGGCAGAAGCGCACCAGCTCGGCGGCGCGCCTGACGCGGGCGGCCAGCACGTCGACGTCGAGCGCCTCGTCCTCGATCTCGCGCAGGATCCGGTCGAGCTCCGCCATCGCCTCGGTGTAGGTCAGCGACGGGTCGCCGCCGGGGTCGGCCTCGGCGGGGGACGGGGCGCCTTCTGGGGTGCTGGTCACGGCAGGATCCTCGTAGCGGGTGGGGCGGCGGTCAGGGCTCGGGCGGCACGTCGGGGGCGGTTCCGGCGGTCACGGTGCTGGCCACCGTGCCCCCGGCGAGCGTGGTCACCAGCGTGTCGCCGGCGGTCACCTGCACCGGATCGCGCACGAGTGTGCCATCGGCGGTGTGGGTGATCGACCACCCCCTCGCCAGGATGCGGGCGGGGTCGAGGGCGCGGAGCGTGGCGTCGGAGGCCGTCACGACCGCCTCGGCGGTGCGCAGCGTGCGCGCCGGCGCCTCCCGGAGCGTGCGGACGGCGTCGAGCACCGTGCGCTCGTGGTCGTG
>JADGOP010000382.1 GCA_017882935.1 Actinomycetota bacterium | reverse complement strand
GTCGGCGGCAGCGGGCAGGGCGAGCAGCTCGCGGCCAACAAGGTGGCCGGGGTGCGTGCCGCGCTGTGCAACGAGCTCTACACCACCCGCATGTCGCGCCAGCACAACGACGCCAACGTGCTGTCCATGGGCGGTCGCATCGTGGCCGAGGGCCTCGCCACCGAGATCCTCGAACTGTGGCTGGCCACGCCCTTCGATGGCGGTCGCCACCAGCGCCGCATCGACCAGCTGCTCGAGCTCGAGGCCACCTTCGCCGACCCGGCGGCGCAGGACGCCTTTCTCCAGACCCTCCTGGCGGCCGCCACCGGCGCCGCTCCCGAGCCGGCCGCGGCCGGACCCGCATCCCAAGGAGCCCCCACGTCATGACCTGGCCCGCCGACCGCGACACCGAACTGTTCGCCATCATCGAGGCGGAGGTCGAGCGGCAGAACACCACCCTGCAGCTCATCGCGTCGGAGAACTTCGCCTCGCCGGCCGTGATGGAGGCCACGGGCTCGGTCCTCACCAACAAGTACAGCGAGGGCTACCCGGGCAAGCGCTACTACGGCGGCAACGAGGTCATCGACCAGGCCGAGGACCTGGCCCGCGACCGCGTCAAGGCGCTGTTCGGCGCCGAGTACGCCAACGTGCAGCCGCACTCCGGCGCCAACGCCAACCTGGCCGTGTACCACGCGCTCCTCGAGCCGGGCGACACCGTGCTGGGCCTGCGCCTCGACCAGGGCGGTCACCTCACGCACGGCTCGCCGGTCAACGCCAGCGGCCGCCTCTACCGGTTCGTGTCCTACGGCGTCACCCCGTCCGACGAGCGCATCGACTTCGACCAGGTGCGCGACCTCGCCCTCGCCGAGCGTCCCAAGCTCATCGTCGCGGGCGCCACGGCCTACCCCCGCACCATCGACCCGGCGCCCTTCCGTGCCATCGCCGACGAGGTGGGCGCGCTCTTCATGTTCGACGCGGCCCACGTCATGGGCCTCATCGCCGGCGGCGCGCACCCGAGCCCGGTGGGCCTCGCCGACGTCGTCACCTTCACCACGCACAAGACGCTGCGCGGGCCCCGCGGCGGCTGCATCCTGGCGCGCGCCGACCTCGGCCCCGCCATCGACAAGGCCGTCTTCCCCGGGATGCAGGGTGGCCCGCTCGACCACGTCATCGCCGCCAAGGCCGTGGCGTTCCGCGAGGCGGCCACCCCCGAGTTCACCGCCTACGCCCACCAGATCGTGCGCAACGCGCAGGCGCTCGCCGAGTCGCTGGCGGGCCACGGGCTGCGACTGGTCTCGGGCGGCACCGACAACCACCTGATGCTGGTCGACCTGCGCAGCTTCGACGCCGACCTGTCGGGCAAGAAGGCGCGGCTGGCGCTCGACCGGGCCGGCATCAGCCTCAACGAGAACACCGTCCCCGACGATCCCCGCCCGCCCTACATCACCAGCGGGCTGCGCATCGGCACGCCGGCGGTCACGACGCAGGGCATGGTCGAGGCCGACATGGCCACGGTCGGCGACCTCGTCCACCGCGTGCTGGTCGGGCGCGAGTCCGACGCCGAGGTGGCTGCCGTGCGCGACGACGTGCAGGCGCTCTGCGGCAAGTTCACCCCCTACCCCGGTCTCGCCGCGCGGGGCTGACGCCGGCCCCGTGCGCTCCCCGGTCCCGCTGCGGCGCTCCTGATGCCGACCTGGTTCGACCTCGGCGCGGTCTTCGCGGCAGCGTTCTTCGTCACGTTCGCCACCACACCGCTCGTGCGACGCTATGCCCTCGCGCGCGGGCTGGTGGTGCAGCCCGACGAGCGCCGCGTGCACCAGCGCCCCACCGCCCAGCTCGGCGGCACCGCCATGATGGCGGGGTTCGTGGTGGCGCTCGGCACCGCGTGGGCGACGGGCGGCTTCGACGCCATCTTCAGCGTGCACCTGCAGATGCTCGGCCTGCTCGTCGGAGCGGGGATCGTGTGGGCGGTGGGCACGGTCGACGACGTGCGCGAGATGTCGGCGCCGGCCAAGACCGCGGGCGTGGTGCTCGGCGCGTGCGTGCTGTTCTGGTCGGGCATCAACATGCAGTTCTTCCGGATCCCGTTCGCGGGAACCATCGTGCTGTCGGCCGACTGGGCGCCGCTGCTCACGGTGCTCTGGGTGTTCGGCCTGTGCACCGCCGTGAACCTCATCGACGGGCTCGACGGCCTGGCCGCCGGCATCGTGGCCATTGCTGCGGGCTCGTTCGCGGCGTACGGCCACAAGCTCCTCACGTCGGGCCTCATCTCCACCGACAACCCGAGCGTGCTCATCGCCGTCATCGTGGTGGGCCTGTGCCTCGGCTTCCTGCCGCACAACTTCCACCCCGCGCGCATCTTCATGGGCGACGGGGGAGCGCTGCTGCTCGGCGTGCTCATGGCCGCGTCCACGATGCTCGTCGGCGGGCAGAGCGACGAGTCCTTCAGCGGCCAGACCTACTTCTTCTTCGCCCCGCTGTTCATCCCGCTCTTCATCCTCGGCGTGCCGATCCTCGACACGGCCTTCGCCATCGTGCGGCGCGCCCGCCACCGCTCGGGCGTGGCCACCGCCGACAAGGACCACCTGCACCACCGACTCATGCGGCTCGGGCACGGGCAGCGGCGCAGCGTGGTGATCCTGTGGCTCTGGACCGCGCTGCTCTCGGCGTTCGTGCTCTACCCCGCGTACACCGGCAAGGGCGACGCCATCCTGCCGATCCTCATGCTCGCCCTCGGCCTGCTGCTCTACACGCTGTTCCACCCGGGGCGGCGCCAGGCGCGCGGGGCGGAGCGCGATGGCGAGGAGACCGACCCAGCGGCGCCCGAGCCGGGCGAGGGTTTACCCTCCTCTGACCGTGGGCTGCCGACGCAGGTCCCGTAGCGGCCCCGTCCCGGATTTGCGGCCGATCGCGACGGGGAATAGATTGAGCATTGCTTCACAAGCTCGCTCTGGGCCTGCCCGGAGACCGGCGACGAGTGGTTCCACCGTCGACCGGGCACCAGCCTCGAACCTCACCCGAGAGAATCCCGTGGACTTGCGGCAACTGCGCGAACGACAGGAACTGGACAACGGCCCCGGCACCGTGCCCGCGGTCCTGGCCGTCCCTGGCGTCTGCACGGTCGCACGGCGGTCCCGCGAGACTTGCGGGCGCAAGCCGGGCGTCGGTAGCGTGAATTTTTCCGCTT
>JADGOP010000046.1 GCA_017882935.1 Actinomycetota bacterium | reverse complement strand
GAGCCGGACCGCGTCGCGCCGGCCCAAGGTGAGCTCGGGCGGCTCGGTGGCCTCCAACGACGGTGGGAGGTCGAAGCGAAGCGGCTCGGTGAAGGTCACGTCGCTCATGGCGCCGTCTCGCTCACCCGGTAGCGGCCGGACGGTCGGCTGCCCTCGACCAGGTCCAGGATGGCCGGCACCCGGTCCTCGGGCTCGGGGCGGTCGGAGATGTCCTCCCCCGGGAAGGCGTCCTGGTGCATCCGGGTGCGCATGTCGCCGGGGTCGAAGCTGTAGACGCGGAGGTCGGGGTGCTCGGCGGCGAGCACCCGCGTGACCTGGTCGAGCGCGGCCTTCGCCGAGCCGTAGCCACCCCAGCCCTCGTAGCCCTCGACAGCGGCGTCGGAGCTGATGTCGACGATGGTGCCCCCGCTGGCGGTGAGCGCGGGCAGGGTGAGCTGCAGCAGGGCGAGCGGCGCCACCACGTTGGTGCGCAGCACCTCCTCGTAGGCGGCGAGCGGGTACGAGAGCAGCGGAGGCAGGGGGCTCGGTCCGAGCGTGCTGGCGTTGTTCACGACGAGGTCGAGGTGCCCCGACTGCGTGGCGGCCTCGACGAGGTCGGCGCGGTGGGCCTCGTCGGTGACGTCGCCGATGATCGCGTCGACGGTGGCGCCGAGGTTCCGGATGGCGTCGGCGGCGAGGGTGAGCCGGTCGGCGTCACGCCCGTCGATGACGAGGCGCCAGCCCTCCTCGGCCAGATCCTCGGCGAGCGCCCGCCCGAAGCCCTCCGAAGCGCCGGTGATGATCGCTACAGGCATCGGATCCTCCGATCGGTGGGCGACGGCGCGCCCACGGGTTGTACAAGACCTTTGCGCGTTCGAGAATTCCCTGCCCGCTGCGACAGCCGTCACCCGGTTCGTGGGTAGCGTGCCCGCCATGCCGAGCCAGCCCGACCTCCTTGCCGCGGCCCACGAGCAGCTGCCCGACGCCGTCGAGCTCCGGCGGGAGCTGCACCGCCACCCCGAGCTGGGCCTCGACGTCCCGCGCACCCAGGAGCGGGTGCTCGACGCCCTCGAGCCCCTCGGCCTCCCCACCCGCCTCGGCACGCGCACCACATCGATCGTCGCCGACCTCGACGGTGCGCGGCCCGGCCCCACGCTGGTGCTGCGTGCCGACATGGACGCGCTGCCGCTCGACGAGGACACCGGGGTGTCGTTCCCGTCCGAGGTGCCCGGCGCGATGCACGCCTGCGGCCACGACGCGCACACCGCGATGCTCGTCGGCGCAGCGCGCCTGCTGCACGCCCGCCGCGACGCGCTCGCCGGTCGGGTGCGCTTCATGTTCCAACCCGGTGAGGAAGGGCCCGGGGGCGCCCAGGTGATGCTCGACGAGGGCCTGCTCGACGGCCTCGACGAGGTGACGGGCGCCTTCGCCATCCACGTCACGCCCGCGGTGCCCGCCGGGATGCTGGCCTGGCGGCCCGGGGCGGTGCTGGCGTCCGCCGACCAGTTCCGGGTGATCGTCCGGGGTCGCGGCGGCCACGGCAGCAGCCCGCACGAGGCGCTCGACCCCATTCCCATCGCCTGCCAGATCGTGCTCGCCCTGCAGACCGCCATCACGCGCGAGATCTCGGTGTTCGATCCCGCGGTGCTCACCGTCGGGCGCATCCGCGGCGGCACCATCAACAACGTCATCCCGGAGGTCGCGCAGATCGACGGCACGCTGCGCGCGGTGTCGCCGCGCACCCGGGCCCACATCGCCGAGCTGGTGCCGCGCGTGGCGAGCAACGTCGCCGCGGCCCACCGGGCCACGGCCGAGGTCACGATCGACCTGGGCTATGGCGTCACGGCCAACGACCCGGCCTTCAGCGCCTGGCTCGACACCACCGTGCCCGCGGCGTTCGGCGAGGCGGTCCCCACGGTGGTCATGCCCGACCCGGCCATGGGCTCCGAGGACTTCTCGTTCGTGCTCGACCGGGTCCCGGGGGCCATGGTCTTCCTGGGGGTGCGGCCCGAGGGCACCCACCGCGGCGAGGTGGCGTCGCTGCACTCCAACCGCTTCGAGCTGCACGAGCCCGCCCTGGCCACCGGCATCGCCCTGCACGCCGCCGTGGCCCTGGCCCGGCTCGCGCCCTCCTGACGGAGGCCGCCGGGAGCGCCGGTCAGGACGGGCCCGTCACGACCCGGCGAGAACCGGCAGCTTCGACGCCGCTGCCGCGTCGACCAGCCACACCACCCGCTCGCCGCTGATGTGCGCAGCCGGCACGTCGTCGCCGCGGGCGACGCGGGCCAGCGCATCGGCCTTCTCCTCGCCGGCCACGGTGACGAGCACCAGGCGGGCGCGGGCGATGCCGGCGAACGTGAGCGTCATGCGGCGGTGGGGGTTGACGCCGAGGGGGTCGTCGTTCATGACCACGAGCCGGCCCGGGTCGGCCTCGAGCGCCGCGGAGCCGGGGAAGAGCGAGGCGGTGTGCCCGTCGGGGCCGAGCCCCAGGTGGACGATGTCGAGCTGGCCCAGCTCGCCGAGGCGGAGCTGGTACGGGTCGGGGCCCTCGGTGCAGCGCATCAGGTGGGTGGCGTTGGCGGCACCGACGCGGTCGAGGAGCGCCTCGCGCGCCAGCAGGTAGTTGGAGTCGGGGTCGTCGTGCGGGACGCACCGCTCGTCGCCCCAGTAGACGTCGATCTTCCACCAGTCGAGCGAGTGCGCGTCGGCGGCGAGGCGCTCGTAGCAGGCCCGCGCGGTCTGCCCGCCGGAGAGGGCGATCGAGAAGGGGTCGGCCGAGCGGTTCTGGAACGCCTCGACCACCGCCGCGCTGAAGGCACCCGCGACGTCGTCGACGAGGCACAGCTCACCTGGGACCGACATGGGCTCGCCGGGCCTCAGCTGCCGTGCTGCAACTGGTCGGCCTTGGTCTGGAGGCTGCCGAGGAGCTCGTCGAAGCTCTTCGAGAACGCCGCCACACCCTCCTCCTCGAGGACCCGTCCGACATCGTCGAGGTCGACCCCGACCGCACGCACCGCGTCGAGCACCGCGTGGGCGCCGGGCAGGTCGGCGTCGATGGTGCGCGCCAGCGTGCCGTGCTCCTCGAACTGGGCGAGGGTGGCGTCGGGGATGGTGTTCACGGTGTCGGGCCCGATGAGCTCGTCGACGTAGAGGGTGTCGGGGTAGGCCGCGTTCTTGGTGGACGTGGAGGCCCACAGCGGTCGCTGCACCTTGGCGCCCTTGGCTGCCAGGGCGTCCCAGCGGGGGCCCGAGAACTGCTCGAGGAACAGCTCGTAGGCCACGCGGGCGTTCGCCACGGCGGTCTTGCCCCGCAGTGCGAGGGCCTCGGGCGTGCCGATGGAGGTGAGCCGCTGGTCGACCTCGGAGTCGACCCGGCTGACGAAGAACGACGCCACGCTCGACACGGGTGCGGGGTCGCCACCCGCTGCCACGAGCGTCTCGAGGCCCGAGAGGTAGGCCTCGATGACCTCGGCGTAGCGGTCGACGCTGAAGAGCAGCGTGACGTTGATGCTGTGGCCGTCGGCGATCATCTGGCGGATGGCCGGCACACCCTCGGCGGTGCCCGGGATCTTCACGTAGAGGTTGGGCTCGGCGATGAGGCCGTGGAGGTGACGGGCCGCGTCGAGCGTGCCTGCGGTGTCGCGGGCCAGGGCCGGGGAGACCTCCACCGACACGTAGCCGTCGAGGCCGTCGGAAGCGTCGTAGACCGGTCGCAGGATCGAGAGGGCGCTGCGGATGTCGGTGGTGACGAGGTCCCAGTAGGCGGCGGTGACGTCGCTGCCGCCGGCGACGAGCGACCCGAACTGCTCGTCGTAGTCGGTGGCGCCCTCGATGGCCTTCTGGAAGATCGACGGGTTCGAGGTGATGCCGCGCACCCCCCGGTCGACCCAGCGCTGCAGCTCACCGTCGGTGACCCACCCGCGGCGCAGGTTGTCGAGCCAGGGGCTCTGCTTCTGCTCGTCGAAGAGTTGCTGGAGCCGGGTCATCGGGTGCCTCCGGGGAGTGGGGGGTTCAGGCGAGGTCGGGGGAGAGGTCGGCCAGCAGGTCCTGGGCGCGCTGGGCGACGTTCTGCGGGTTGAGGCCGAGGTGCTCGAACACGACCTTGGCGGGTGCGGACGCACCGAAGCGGTCGATCGAGACCGTGTCGTCGGCCCAGCGGTCCCAGCCGAACGACGCTCCGGCCTCGACTGCGAGCGTGGGGACCTCGGAGGGCAGGACGTCTTCCTGGACGCGGCCGGTCTGCTCGTCGAAGAGTTCCCAGCACGGCATCGAGACGACCCGGACGCGGGTGCCGTCGGCAGCGAGGAGCGCGGCCGCGTCGACGCAGAGGGACACCTCGGAGCCGGTGCCGATGAGGATGACGTCGGGGTCGGCGCCGTCGGTGCCGCCGGTCTCGGCGAGGACGTAGGCGCCCTGCGCCACGGCGGCGTGGTCGTCGGTGCCCTCGAGGACGGGCAGGTTCTGGCGGGAGAGGACGAGGGCAGTGGGGCCCTGGTGTTCGACGGCCAGCTTCCAGGCAGCGGCCGTCTCGTTGGCGTCGGCGGGCCGGATGACGCGCAGGCCGGGCATGGCGCGCAGCGACGCGAGGTGCTCGACCGGCTGGTGCGTGGGGCCGTCCTCGCCGACCCCGACGGAGTCGTGGGTGAAGGAGTAGATGACGTGGGCCTGCTCGAGCGCCGCGAGGCGGACCGAGGGGCGGGCGTAGTCGCTGAACACGAAGAAGGTGCCGCCGACGGGGAGCAGCCCACCGTGCTTGGCGATGCCGTTCATGGTCCCGGCCATGGCGTGCTCGCGGATGCCGTAGTGGATCTGGCGCCCGCCGGGCGTGTCGGGGGCCTGCGTCTCGCCGTCGTCGAGCAGCACGCCGGTGTTGCCGGTGAGGTCGGCGGAGCCGACGATGAGGCCCGGCACGACGTCGACGAGGGCGTTGAGCACCTTGGCGCTGGCCTGCCGGGTGGCCAGCTCGCCACCGGGCTCGAAGTGGGGCAGCTTGGCATCCCAGCCCTCGACGCCGGTGCCGGCCCAGCCCGCGGTCCACGCCTCGCGGTCGCCCGTCCAGCGCTCGAAGCGGCCCTGCCAGGCCTCGCGCGCCACGGCGCCCCGGGCACCGGCGGCGCGGTACAGCTCGAGCACGTCGGCGGGCACGAAGAAGTCCTCGTCGGGGGGCAGTCCCATGACCTCCTTGGTGCGCCGGATCTCGGCGGCGTCGAAGGGGTTCCCGTGGGCCTTGGGGTTGTCGGTGAACTTCGGCGAGGGGTAGCCGATGTGGCTGCGCAGCACGATGAGCGAGGGCTTGTCGGTGATCGACTTGGCACGCTCGAGGGCGGCCTCGAGCACGTCGAGGTCGTTGGCGGCCTCGCCCAGGTCGTCGACGTCCCAGCCGTAGGCCTCGAAGCGGCCGACCGCGTCGTCGGAGAGCGCGAGCTCGGTGGGGCCGTCGATGGAGACGTGGTTGTCGTCGTAGACGTAGACGAGGCGGCCGAGGCCGAGGTGGCCGGCCAGCGAGGCGGCCTCATGGCTGATGCCCTCCTCGAGGTCGCCGTCGCCGCAGATCACGAAGGTGTGGTGGTCGACCAGCTCGGGGCCGAAGCGCGCCCGGAGCACCCGCTCGGCGAGGCCGAGGCCGACGCCGTTCGCCACGCCCTGGCCGAGCGGCCCGGTGGTGACCTCGACGCCGACGGTGTGGCCGGCCTCGGGGTGGCCCGGGGTGAGCGAGCCCCACTGCCGGAAGTGGCGCAGGTCGTCGACGGTGAGCCCGAACCCGGTGAGGTGGAGCATGGAGTACAGCAGGATCGAGGCGTGCCCGGCCGACAGCACGAAGCGGTCGCGGTCGGGCCAGTCCGGCTCGGACGCGTCGTAGTTCATGACCCGGGTCCACAGCACGTGGGCCAGGGGGGCGAGGGCCATGGCCGTGCCCTGGTGGCCGGACCTTGCGGCCTCGGGCCCGTCCATGGCCAGACCCCGGATCACGTTGACGGCACGCTGTTCGAGGTCGGTCTGGTCGGTCACGGGTCCTCCGGAAGGGCGATGGACCCACCCTAGTTGGCACTCGGCGCAGCTCCGCCCGGGATCACGACGCCCGGAAGCGGTGCCGGCGACCTCAGTCGACGGGCGGCAGCAGGGTGAGCGGGACGACGGTGACGGGGCCGGTGCCGACGCGGCAGTGCGCCTCGACCGTGCCGTAGTCGTCGAAGGTCAGCTCCGCCCGAACGAGGCGGTAGCTGAACTTGCCGGGCTCCACCTGGAGGGGCTGCACGTTGCGTGCCACCTGCTCGTCGCCGCGGCGGTAGACGGTCTCGAGCGCGCCGGTGCCCGACTCGTCGGGCCGGCAGCGGACCAGCACCACCAGGTGCGGTTCGAGCGTGCACGGCACCGCGGAGGGGGCCGCCAGGGAGAAGTGCACCCCCGTGAGGTCGATGCGCGTGGACGGCCCCGGGGCCTCCCGGAGGTCGATGCTCTCGATGAAGACGGCAGCGACGATGTCCATGTCGGGGCAGGCTACCGGGGGCGCCACGAGCCCTCGACCAGCGTCGCGGCACCGCTTGCGCCGCACGATCATGCGTGGAACCGGTGACCATGGCGTACCCTCCCCGCCATGGCCTCCGTCGAGCCCGTGGTTTCGACCCGCGAGGCGATCTTCATCGAAGCTCGACGCTGCTTCGCCGAGCGCGGCTACGACGGGACATCGCTGAACGACATCGCCGTGGCGGTCGGCATCCGCCGGCCGAGCCTGCTGCACCACTACCCCTCGAAGGAAGCGATCTACACCGAGGTGTTCCGGCGGAGCCTGGCCGAGTGGGCCGAGCGCGTCGAGGCCGCGGTGAGCGAGGCGGGGCGCGAGGGCTGGCGCAAGGTCGACTACGTGATCACGGCCGGGTTCCGCTTCTTCGAGGAGAACCCCGAGTTCGTCCGCATCGTGCGCCGGGAGGCCCTCGAGGGCGGTGAGCGGCTCGGGTTCAACCTGGGCGAGGCGCTCCGGCCCGCGTTCGTCCGGGCCGTGGGCTACTTCCGCCACGAGATGGAGGAGGGCCGCTTCCGGGCCCACGACCCCGAGCAGCTGCTGCTCACGGGCTACGGCGCCCTGCTCAGCTACTTCTCCGACGCCCCCTTCCTCGAGGGCCTGCTCGACCGCGACCCGCTCGACCCCGCCGCGCTCGAGGCCCGGCTCGAGCACGTCCGCCAGCTGTTCCGCGCCGCCCTCGAGCCCTGACCGCCCCCTACCCCCCCGCCCCGGTCGGCGAATGTTCTGTGGGAAGTGCCGGAAGACGGGTACTTCTGGGGCTAGCTACTGCAAGCACCCGGGCCCGAACCGGGGGCGGCGAGGGCCCTGAGTAGGCTCGCCGCCCGTGCCCGACACGCCTGCCCCCGCCCCACCGACCCACACCCTGTCCGAGGCGGCCTCGAAGGCGCTGTTGGCCGGGCACGGCATCCCGGTGCTGGGCGAGCGGATCGTGGCCACGGCTGCCGACGCCGCGGCGGCGGCGGCCGAGCTGGGGTACCCCGTGGTGGCGAAGCTGTGCGGCGACCGGATCGCGCACAAGACCGAGCGCGGCCTCGTGCGCCTGAGCCTGCGCGACGCGGGCGCCGTCGAGGAGGCGGCCACCGCTCTGCTCGCCGCAGCCACGCCCGCCGACGGCGACGTCGGGGTGCTGGTGGCACCCATGGTGTCCGGCACCCGAGAGCTGATCGCGGGCCTGTCACTCGACCCCCAGTTCGGGCCCACCGTCATGCTCGGCGTGGGCGGGGTCCTCGCCGAGGCGGTGGCCGACGTGGTGCTCCGCCTCGTGCCGCTCAGCGAGGCCGACGCCGACGACATGCTCGACGGCCTCGCCACCCAGGCGCTCCTCGGGCCCTTCCGCGGCGAGCCCGCGGTCGACCGGACGGCCCTCAAGGCGGTGCTGCTGGGGCTGTCCACCGTCGCCGAGGCCCGGCCCGACGTGGTGTCGGTCGACGTGAACCCGCTCATCGTGGTCGACGGCTGTCCCGTGGCCGTCGACGCGCTCGTCGAGGTCACCGACGCGCCGCTCGATCGCACCGACGCGGCGACGTCTGCCGCAGGCCCGGGCGCGGGCCCAGGCCCCGAGGGCTTCCAGGCGCTGTTCGAGCCGAAGGGCGTGGTCGTGGCCGGCGCGTCGAGCCACCCCGGCAAGTTCGGCTTCGTGAGCCTGCACAACGTGCTCGCGGCGGGCTACGAGGGCCGGGTGTTCGCCACCAACCGCGACGCGGTCGAGGTGCTCGGCATCCAGACCGTCGCCGACATCGCCGACCTGCCCGACGGCGCGGCCGACCTCGTGTTCGTGTGCACGCCCGCCGCGGTGAACCCCGACCTGCTGCGGGCCTGCGCGGCCAAGGGCATCCGGGCCGCGTTCGTCACCTCGGCCGGCTACGGCGAGGCCGGCGACGAGGGCCGGGCCGCCGAGCGCGAGCTCGTCGCGCTCGCCGCCGAGCTGGGCATCCTGCTCGCGGGGCCCAACGGCCAGGGCGTGGTGTCGACGCCGGCCAAGCTCTGCGCGCAGATCGTGGCGCCCTACCCGCCGGCCGGACGCATCGGCATCGCCAGCCAGTCGGGCAACTTCGTGTCGTCCTTCATGAACTGGTCGGTGCAGACCGGCGTCGGCATCAGCCGTGCCGTCAGCGCGGGCAACGCGGCCGCCGTCACCGTCCCCGACTACCTCGACCACTACTCGACCGACCCCGCCACGAGCGTCTCCCTGGCCTACGTCGAGGGCATCACCGACGGGCGCACCTTCGTGCAGCGCCTGCGCACGGTGGCCGAGCGCCAGCCGCTGGTGCTCGTCAAGGGCGGGGCCACCGCCGGAGGGCAGCGGGCCGCGGCCAGCCACACCGGCTCGCTCGCCACCGACGACCGCGTGTTCGACGGCGCCTGCCGGCAGGCCGGAATCGTGCGCGCCACCACCGTCGAGGAGGCCTTCGAGGCCGCCGCCACCTTTGCCACGCAGCCGCTGCCCAAGGGCCCTCGCACGGTGGTGCTCACCACGGCCGGAGGTTGGGGCGTGGTCACGGCCGACGCCATCACCGCCGGCGGCACCCTCGACCTGGTGCCCCTGCCCGACGACCTCCGCGCCGCGATCGACGAGAAGCTGCCGCCGCGCTGGAGCCGCAGCAACCCGGTCGACATGGCGGGCGGCGAGACCCGCGAGACCATCCCCGAGGTGATGGCCCTGATCGCCTCGCATCCCGAGGTCGACGCGATGATCTACCTCGGGCTCGGGATCCAGTCGAACCAGGCGCGCCTGATGCGCCAGGGCGGCTACTACCCCGACCACGGCCTGGAGCGCATCGTCGACTTCCACGAGCGCCAGGACGCCCGCTACGCGCAGGCCGCGGCCGACGTGTCGGTGGCCACCGGCAAGCCCATCCTCACGGCCACCGAGCTCGCCGTCGCCGACCCGGCCAACGCCGGACCGGCCACGGTGCGCGCCACCGGACGGCTCTGCTACGCCTCGGCCAACCGAGCGGTCACCGCGCTCGAGCACCTCTGGCGCTACGCCAGCCACCGCCAGCGCCACGGGTTGGGCTGAGGCCCCCGATGCGGCGTTCCCCTCTCCCCGTGATCGTGCTGCTTGTCGCAGCGCTCGGCTGTGCCGTGGCCGCCTACCTCGCGGCGTCGGGATCGGTGCACGGCGGACGGCCCGTCGCGGCCGATCGCACGCCGCTGTTGTCGGCGCGCCGCGCCCCGTCGTTGCTGGCCGCCTCGGTCGGCGACCCCGCGCTGCGCGCCGCGCTCGACCAGATCGTGGCTGCAGGACCGCGGGCCACGTGCGTCTCGGTGTCGGTCGACGGCCGCCAGGTGTACTCGCACCAGGCCGACCTGCCGGTGCCCCCGGCGTCGAACCAGAAGCTGGTCACCGCTGCCGTGGCGCTCCGGGTGCTGGGGGCCGACCACCGCTTCCGCACGTCGGTCGTCGGCGCGGCGCCGAAGGGCGGCACCGTGAACGGCGACCTCCACCTCGTCGGCGGCGGCGACCCGGTGCTGTCGACGAAGGCCTTCACCGCCCACTACCCCGACCAGCCCGCGGTCGGCACGTCGCTCGAGAAGCTCGCCGACGCGGTGGTGGCCTCGGGCGTGCACCACGTCACCGGTCGCATCCTGGGCGACGAGTCCCGCTACGACACGCTGCGCACCGTGCCCACCTGGCCCGAACGCTTCGTGGGGCAGCACCAGACGGGCCCGCTGTCCGCCCTCACCGTCAACGACGGCTTCACCAGCTTCCCCGCGCACGAGACCGAGCAGAACCGCCTCGACGTCGAGGCCACCACCGACCCCGCCGGCTACGCCGCCGCCACGCTCGCCGCGCTGCTGCGCCAGCGCGGGGTGCAGGTCGACGGCGGCTCCGGCACGGGCGTCGCGCCGGCGGGCGCGCACCAGCTGGCGCACGTCGA
>JADGOP010000381.1 GCA_017882935.1 Actinomycetota bacterium | reverse complement strand
CCCACGGAGGCGCAGCAGGCGGTCCCCACGTGGCGGGCGGTGACCCACCTGTCACGGGCGGGCCCCAGCCGGGTGGCGGCGCACCCCATCCGGCCGGCGGCGGCGCGCCCCACCCGGGCACCGGCTGCCACTGCGGGGCGCCGGGCTGGGCCGGGAAGCCGGCTGCGGGGGTCTCACCGCCCACCTTCTGCGCCAGCAGCCACAGGTCGAAGCCCTCCTTGCGGACACGGAGGTCGAAGTAGACCGCCATCGTCAACGAGGCGGTGAACGGCGTGACGAGCACCGTGGAGATGAGCGTGACCACCCCGGTGACCAGGTCGAACACCACCACGTTGCCGTGCGACGCGAACAGCACCGCGATCAGCAGGCCGGCGAGCGCCCCGGAGATGGCAGCACCGATGAGGTAGCCCACCCCCAGGGTGGCGAACACGTGCCAGCCACGCCCCCGCACCAGGTCCCGGCTCCGCCGCAGCGCCGCACGGCCCTTGAGGCCCTCCACGAGCAGCGCCGGGATGGAGGCGAACAGGAACGTCCAGGGCACGGCGTACCCGACGATGCAGAAGAGCAGGCCCACCACCTCGCACAGCAGCACCAGCAGGCTCACCAGCACGATCGAGCCGAGGCGGCCCAACGCGAAGCGGAGCGACTCGCGCCACCCCACCTCCTCGCCCAGGTAGACGCCGGCGACGCACCTGAGCACCCCACCCACGGCCAGGGCGGTGGCGAAGATGCTCACCACGGTGAGCGCCAGCGTGCCGCCGAGCTGCACCGCCACCTGGTGGAGCTGGATGTTCGAGCTCCCCGCCCGCGTCGACGAGGTGAACACGGAGCCGTTGGTGCCGCTCAGGCCGCCGCTGCCGGTGGACATGCGGATCAGCGTCTCGACGACGACCGCAGGGAACGTGACCACCGCAGTGACCTTGATGAGGTCGCGCCACCGGGCCCGGTAGATCTTGATGGCCGCGTCGAGAAGCTCCCCCAGGCCCAGGGGACGGAGGCCACCGTCGGTCATCGGCGAGACCCTACCCGGCGGTCCCGGCGGCCCGGGGCGTGCGCGGCCGGACACCCCACCCCCCGTAGACTCCCGTGCCGTGTCTTCGGTCGACCTCGAGGATCCTTCGCGTCCGGGCGACCCCATCGCCGCCGACGACGCAGTCGAGAGCCCCTCCAACGAACAGCCTCCGCCCTCGCCCCTGCGCGTCCTGCTCGAGAGCCTGCCCTTCGCGGCGGTGGCCATCGGCGTGGCGGCATGGATCTACCGGCTCTGGGACCAGGACTGGTCGATGCCGTTCCGCTCGTTCGGGCCCGATGTGTACTTCATCGAGTCCACGCTGAAGGCCATCCAGGACCACGGCTGGTACCTGCACAACCCCCAGCTCAACGCCCCGTTCGGGCAACAGACGTACGACTACCCGAACGCCGGCGAGAACCTGCAGCTGGGCATCATCAAGCTCTTCACGATGATCACGCGCACCCCCGGCCAGGCGCTGAACCTCTACTTCCTGGTGGGGTTCGGGCTGCTCGTGATGGTGACGTTCGCGGTGTTCCGCCACCTGCGGTTCGGTGCCATCCCCGCCGGTGCCGCGGCACTGCTCTACACCTTCCTGCCGTACCACTTCTGGCACATGGAGGACCACCTCTTCCGGTCCACCTACCTGTCGGCACCCGTCGCCGCGCTGCTCCTGCTGTGGGGCCTGTCGTGGCGCACCACCTTCCTCCGCGACCCCGACGGCGCCACCTGGGGCATGCGCCGGCTGGCGGGGAACCTGAAGGGGAAGTGGGTCGTCGCGGCGCTCCTGCTGTGCGGCGTGGTCGCGACGTTCGAGACGATGACCATCGCCTTCTTCCTCACCACCTTCACGCTCGCTGCGATCATCGTGGCCATCCGCCGGCGCGACCCCGCCCAGCTCGCCGTCCTCGGCGTGGCCATCGCCGCCTGCGGGCTGGCGTTCGCGCTCTCGCTCGCCCCGAACCTCCGCTACTGGGCCGCCAACGGCACCAACAAGGACACCGGGAGGCGGGTGCCGACCGAGCAGGAGGCCTTCGGGCTGCAGCCGTCGCAGCTGCTGCTGCCGATCCCGACCCACCGCATCAAGGCGCTGCGCGGGCTGCAGAAGAGCGCCCGCCGGAACTCGAGCCTGCCCGACGAAGGCGGCCAGCAGCTGGGCCTCGTCGGCGCTGCCGGGTTGCTCGCGCTCCTCTACTGGGCGCTCAGCGGCGGGGTGCGAAGGCGGGTGCGTGAGCCCTTTCACGACCGCGGCATGCTGCGCGAGCACGCCGCGCTGTCGACGCTGATCCTGATCCCCGTCGCCACGGTGTCGGGGTTCGCGCTGCTGCTGAGCATCGGGGGCTTCGCGCAGGTGCGCGTGTGGAACCGCGTGGTGATCCTGATCGGCTTCTTCGCCATGCTCGCCGTCGCCATGGGCTTCGAGAAGCTGCTGGCACGCCGGCGGACCGGCTCGTTCTGGCGCAGCCGGCCCGTCGCCATCGGCGCCATCGCCCTGATCACCGTCTTCGGGCTCTGGGACACGGGCGCCACCCGCAACACCAACTACGGCAACCGGGCCGACATCACCGAGCTCAAGCCCTTCCTGGCCAGCACCCAGAAGCTGCTGCCCGCCCACGGCGCGGTCTTCCAGCTGCCCATCACGCCGTTCCCCGAGACGCCTGCCAAGGGCTCCACCCAGGAGTACGACCAGCTCCTGCCCTACCTCTGGTCGAACAACGGGCTGCGGTGGAGCGCGGGCGGCATGCGTGGCCGGCCCGACGCCGACTGGCAGCTCCAGGTCTTCGCCGACGGCCCGGTGAAGTCGCTCGCGGCCCTGCGCGGGCTCGGCTTCGACGCCATCCTGCTCGACACCCACGGCTACGACGACGGCGGCAAGGTGGCCGTGGCCGACCTCACCGCGGCCCTCGGCAGGCCCCAGATCACGAGCGCCAACGGGCGCTGGCTGCTGTGGGACATCCGCCCCTGGGCCGAGCGCACCGGGCTCACCAACGCCGAGGCCCGCGCTGCGGCCAGGCGGCTCGTGGGCGATGGCATCGACCGCATCGATTTCCCCAAAGTAGCTTTTTGGCGGCGCGATTTTGCGTATCAGCAGTTAGGTGACCTGATGAACGACCTGGCGCGGACCAGCGAAGGCGTGCTGGTCTCGACCGATATTCTGG
>JADGOP010000380.1 GCA_017882935.1 Actinomycetota bacterium | reverse complement strand
GCGGAGGCTCGCTTGCCATCGTGGTCAACTCCTCGGCGAGCGGCAGCCGCACCCTCTCGGTCTCGACCGACAGCCGCCAGCCCGACACCATCGACAGCTTCGGATGGGCGACCGCCACGCACTGTGCCGCCAACAGCAGGGTGACCTTCACGGTGCACTTCCGGGCAGGGGCCGGCGCTACGCCGACGTACTCGACGCACGTGCAGGCCGACCTCACCAGCGGTCCTTACGGCTTCTGGGTCCCGGTCAGCGGGAACTTCGTGAAGAACCCCTCCCCCGACCCCCACCAGGTTTGGACGGCCCAGTTGCGTCACGCCGTCAGCGGGGCCGTGGACTTCACCGCGACTGCCTTCGATGGCGCGGGACAGACGGGCTCGGGCACGTTCCACCTCGCCTGCTGACCAGAGGGCTCGACGTGGCGGGACACGGTTCTGATGATCGATGATGCGCTCGACGACCTGAGCCGCGCGGTGACGACCTTCGGGCTCGATCCGGTGCTCGGCGCCGTGGTGTCGTCGTTGGTGAGCCACGACGACCGGTGGGCCAGCGACCCCCGCTGGCACGAGCCGTTCGGGACCGCACGCATCCCGTCGTTCACCGTGACCGAGGCCGTCGACGACGGGTCCGAGGCCCCCTCGGAGCTGCTCGGCGCGCTGCACGAGGGCCTCCGCAGCCGGTCCGACCGCCGCCGCAACGGCGCGGTCTACACGCCTGCCGCGGTCGCCGACCGCTTGGTCGACCAGGCGCTCGATGGCCTCGACGTGCCCCGGGCCGTGTGCGACCCGGCCGTCGGCGGCGGTGCCTTCCTGCTCGCCGCCGCACGTGCGCTCCGTGACGCCGGGGTGAGCGTCGAGGAGATCGTGGGGGAGCGCCTGTGGGGCGCCGACATCGACTCGTCCGCCGTGGCGGTGGCGCGCACCGCGCTGGCCCTGTGGGCGTGGCAGGAGATCGGCGAACCGATCTGGGCGCCGACGAGCCACCTGGTCGTGGGCGATCCGCTCGTGAGCGGGCTCCGGGCGTGGCCGGACCGCGGCACCGTGGGCTTCGATGCCGTGGTGGGCAACCCACCCTTCCAGGGCCAGCTGCACGCCGACACGGCACGACGGGCGACCGGCGCCCAGGCCATCGCCTCGCGCCTCGGGCTCGGCCGGCTCGGCTATGCCGACACCGCGGCCCTGTTCCTGGTCCTCGGGTGCGAGCTGGTGCGCCCCGGTGGGCGTGTCGTGCTGATCCAGCCGCAGTCCGTCCTGGCGGCGCGCGACGCGGCGGGCGTGCGTCGGGCCGTCGGTGAGCGGGCCGACCTGCTCACCCTCTGGGTCGAGGCCGAGGGCGTGTTCGAGGCCGAGGTGCGGGTGTGGGCCCCGGTGCTGCAGCGCCGCGTGGAGGTGGGCGCCGAGGGGCCGAACGTGCCCATCCGGCGGCTGGTGGGAAGCGACTTCCACGCTGCGCCGGCCACGTCGCGTCCCCGTCGCAGCCACGGCTCGTCGTGGGCGCCCCTGCTGGCTGACCTGCTCGGCGGGCCGCCGCTCGACCTCGAGTCCGAGGGCCGGTGGAGCGGCCGCCTCGTCGACCTGGCCACCGCGACCGCAGGCTTCCGGGACCAGTTCTACGGGCTGGTGCCCTACGTGGTCGACGCCTCGACGCTCGACGAGGCGGCGCTCGAGGCCTCCGGCAGCTCGACGCACGTGCCGCTCATCACCGCCGGGGCCATCGACCCGTTGCGCAGCCGTTGGGGCCTGCACCCGGCCCGCTTCGCCGGCCAGTCGTGGCCGCGCCCCCTGGTCGACCGCGAGGCGCTCGCACGTGGCGACGCCAAGCTCGCGCAGTGGGTCGACGCCCGCCTCGTGCCCAAGGTGCTGGTCGCCCCCCAGACCGCGGTGTTGGAGGTGCTGCCCGATCCCGCCGGCTGCATGGTGCCGTCGACGCCCGTCGTGTCCGTGGCGGTGACCGACCCCGACGCCGTCGACCTGGTGGCCGCGGTGCTCGCCAGCCCACCCGCCTCGGCCTGGGTCTTCCGGCAGTCGGCCGGCACGGGCCTGTCGAGCGGCGCGCTGCGGGTGCCGGCGCGCACGATGCTGCAGATCCCCCTGCCTGCCGACGGCGAGCGGTGGGCCGAGGGCGCCCGGTTGTCACGGGAGGCCCTGGGCGCTGCCGACTCGGGCGACGCCGACGGCTGGCGCGCCGCCCTCGACCAGCTCGCCTGCACCATGACAGCCGCGTACGGGCTCCCCGCCGAGCACGACGTGGTGGGCTGGTGGCGCGAGCGTCGTCCGGCCTGGCGGTGACGACGGAGCCACGGGTGGCCGACCGGGCCCGGGCGGCGCGCGACGATGGGTCGCCGTGACCGACGACGCGACCTCCCCACCCCCTGGTCGCCCCTCGTCACCGTCCCGCGGGCACCAGGGCTTCGTGGTGGTGGGGTCGGTGCTGGCACTGCTGTTCGTGGTCATGGGCGTGACCGCGTCGGGGCTGAAGTGGGGGAGCAGCGGGCACGAGGCCGCGCGGTCGGCCTCGTCGTCGACCACCTCGCGCCGTGCGCCGTTGGCGGGGCTGCTCGCCTCCCGCGCGTCGACCACGGTCATCGTCGGGGCCACCACCCTCTTCGTCACCACCACCGTCCCGCTCACCACCACCACCTCGACGTCGACGACCACCACCACGCCGAAGAAGAGCGGCCTGCAGGTGCTCGGCGGCCCGATCACGGTGTCCTCCCGGTCCGGTGCCCAGACGCTCATCGTGGCGAACACCTCGAAGAAGGCGTTCACGTGGGACGCCGAGTCGTCGCTCCCCGCGCTGGCGCTCCAGCCGGCCACGGGACGGCTCCCCTCGGGCGGCACCCAGCAGGTGACCGTGGTGGTGGCCGGGCACCTCACCTCGGGCGCCCACGGTGTCATCCGGTTCACGTCGTCCGCCGGCGACTCGCAGAGCGTGGGCGTCACGGTCCGGGAGTCCTCGCCGCCCCCGCCGTCGTCGCTCTCGGTCTCCGGCGCGGTGGTGTCGCCCTCCCAGCCCGACTGCACCCAGTCCGTCCAGGTCGCCGTGCAGGTCGGTGGCGGCACCGCGGCGACCGTGGTGCTGGCGGTGCAGCAGCCGTCGGGGGTCGGCCAGATCTCCTTCTCGCCGGTTGGTGGCGGCCGCTGGGCGGCGACGATCCCGGCACTTCCCGCCGGCGG
>JADGOP010000379.1 GCA_017882935.1 Actinomycetota bacterium | reverse complement strand
CGCTCGACGACCTCCTCGGGCGGGAAGGCAAGAGGCGCTGGGCCTTCCTGACGGCGTGCAACCCGGGTGCACGTCGGCTGGGCGCCGCGGAAAACCGTGTCCGGACGAGTGCACTGAGGTCCTCGCTCCGAAGCGGGGGCTTTCTCCTCTTCGAGGGCCGAAGCGGCTCCGACGACGGCGACTGGCCCGAGGAGGCGAGCTTTCTCGTCGTCGGCATCGCGCGGCGTCAGGCCGACGGGCTGCGCCGCCGCTTCGGCCAGGATGCGTTCGTCACCGGGCTGCGCGGGGGCCCCGCGCGCCTCTGGCCCGCGGGGGCGAACGGCGGTTAGACGAGGGTCCTGAGCAAATGAGCCGGCCCGCGGCATCGCGCTTTCAGCTAGACGACGGGCAGCTCCCGACGGGCTTTCTCGAAGATCTGGTCGAACCAGGCCGCGAAGCGGACCTCCAGTGTGTCGAGTCCGAGGGTGGGCACGGGGGCAAGCGGCCCCCCTAGTCCGGTGAACGGGACCCTGGGCAGCTTGAGGCCGTCCGCGTTCCAGACCGCACCTGCGGAGTCGAGGTCGAGACCCGCCCAAATCGGTACCACGCGTCGGATTTCCGCGGTCACATCCTCGGCGGACCCGTACTTCATCTTGAACCGGTAGCCGAGCAGGCTGGCGAGCTGGCTGAGGATCTCCCAGGTTTCCATCCCGCCCGCGGGGGGCACCGCGCGCTGTAGTCGCTGCACGCGGCGCTCGGCGTTGGTCATGGTGCCGCTCGTCTCGGCCGTGCTCGACAGCGGCAAGGCCACGGTGGCACAGGCAGCGGTGGCGGTGAGGAAGAGGTCGCCCACGAGCAGGAAGTCGGCGGCCAGCAGGCCGTCGCACAGGTCCTGCGGGAACCCGGGGGCGCCCATCGGGTCCTCGCCGAGCACGACGGCGACCTTGATCTTCTTGTCGCGCAGGAGCTGGGCCACGTCCAGGCTGGGCGGGGAAAGGTCGCACAGGACCGCCCCCAGCTCCTTCTCCATCTGCTCCAGGGCCTCGCCGCCTTCGGGATCGACGTAGCCGGGCAGCCAGCGCGGGTCGGCGCCCATGTCGAGCAGCCCCTGGGTGTTCGCCTTCTCGCGCAGGGCGAGCAGCGAGCAGCCCAAGGCCGCAGCCGCCTGGGCGAAGAGCTGCTCGTCGTGGGCCAGCCGCGAGCCACGGTAGTCCTTGTTGAACAGCATCACCTTGAGGATGGTCTTCGCCAGGATGGCGGCCGCCTCGCGCGAGGCGGCGCGCGCCACGCCAGAGAGCTTCTCCAGGCGCTCGTCTGAGAGATCGGCCGCCGCCCGCGCGAGCTCGGGCCACTCGTCGAGAGAGCCCGGCTTGAGGTCGGCGTAGTCCTTCAGCAGGCCGAGAACGGCAAAGGCTTGCCCGCCAGGCAGGCAGCGCAAGCGCAGCTCGGCAAAGCGCGAGGTGAGGTTGTCCTCGGGACCGATGTAGATGAGGCGAGCGCCTTTGCGGATGGCCTGCTTGCAAGCGATGTCCACCGCGAAGCTCTCCTCGTCGAGAGCCGCGTTGACGACCAGCAGAGCCTGGGCGTCGACGATGTCGGCGTACGAGGCGGTGGAGACGACATCGGCGGCCTGCAGCTCGCGGTTGACGAGGTGGGCCAGCGAGGTCACGTTGTGCGTGTGCAGGGCCAGCCGGGCCAGCTTCTGGGCGAGGTAGATCTCTTCGTTGGTCAGGCGGGGGGAGACGAACACCGCGACCTGATCGCCGCTGTAGCGGCGGGCAAGCTCCTTGAGCCGCATCGCGGAGTAGCGCAGGGCCTCGTCGAGGCTGCTCTCCTGCAGCTCGCGCCCGACGCGCAGCAGAGGCCAGCGCAGTCGCTCGGCCGACTGCACGTGGCCGTAGCCGAAGCGGCCCTTGCGGCAGTGGTTACCGCCGGTGCCCGCGTCGTCAGCCGCACGCGAGACCTGTACCAGGGTGGTGCCGGAGACCTCGTAGCCCAGCCGGCACCCCGCGCTGCAGTAGTGGCACACCGACTCCACGCGGGTGGTCTTCCAGGGGCCGGGCTTGGTCAGGGTCAGCTTCTCGGCGATGGCCCCCGTGGGGCAGGTGCCGATGCAGAGCCCGCAGCTCACGCACTCGGTGTCGAGCAGGGAGTCGCCCAGGGCGGGCTTGACCACGGTGTCGAAGCCGCGTTTGACGAAGCCGTAAGCGGCCACCCCGACCAGCTCGCTGCAGATGCGCACGCAGCGGCCGCACAGCACGCACTTGTTGGGATCGAGCACCATCAGCGGATGGCGCCTGTCGACGCGGTGCTCGACGGCCTCGCCCATGAATGTCTGAACGTCGGCCCCGTACTCGGTGGCGTGGCGCCGCAGATCGCAGGTGAAGAGGGCGCTGCAGCCGCACTCCAGGCAGCGCGCCGTCTCCCGGCGCAAGTCCTCGCGGCTGTAACCGGTCTCCACCTCGGCGAAGCTGAGGGCGCGCTCCGCGGGGGGGAGCACGGGCATGCTCCGCCGCCCGTCGGTGGAGCCGGGGGCCAGGTCTGAGGCCAAGACCTTGCGGTAGGCGTCCTTGCGGCTGTACACCTCCACCGGCTCGGGCTCGGCCCGGCCAGTGACCACGTAGCGGTCGATGGCGTAAGCGGCCTTGCGTCCGGCGGCGATGGCCTCGATGGCGGTGGCCGCCCCGGTGACCACGTCGCCCCCCGAGAACACTCCGTCCACGGTGGTCTCGAAGGTGCGCTGATTGACCTCTACGGTCTGCCAGCGGGTGAGGCTCAGCGACTCGCCCAGGGGCAGGAAGTTGGGCACGCGCCCGTCCACCAGCTCCTGCACGCGCGTGCCCTGGCCGATGGCGGCGATCACGAACTCGCAGTCGATGCGGAACTCGGAGCCACGAATGGGCTTGGGGCTGCGGCGGCCGCTCTGGTCGGGCTCGCCCAGCTCCATGCGGATGCACTCCACCCCCGCCACCCGGCCGTTCTCCCCGCGCATCACTCGCACGGGGGCGACCAGGAAGTCCATCTTCACGCCCTCGTGCTCCGCCTCCACGATCTCCGTCTCGTTGGCGGGCATCTCCTTGCGCGTGCGCCGATAGAGGATGCGCACTTCGGCGACGCCCAGGCGCAGGGCGGTGCGCGCGCAATCGACGGCGGTGTTTCCGCCGCCCACCACCAGCACCCTGCCGTGGATGTCGA
>JADGOP010000045.1 GCA_017882935.1 Actinomycetota bacterium | reverse complement strand
CGGCGTAAGGATGTGCTGCCCGCTGAGTGGCCGGGGAGGCCTGCTCGTGGAGCTGGCCGGCTCCCTGGAGGCGGACGTGGGAGCGCAGTTGCCCGGCGGCCACGTCGACGGCGCCCTGAAACAGTATGCCCCGCGAGTCCACGAACGAGGCGTCGTGCCGCCCGGCCATCCGCTCGAGATCGCTGTCGGCAACGCCCAGCAGGGCACCGAGCTGTGTCCCCTGACGCTGCTCACCAAGGGGTCGGGAGCCGGCGCGCTGCAGTACGCGACCACCGACCTGGCCGACCGCACCCGGCACCTCGCCACGGGCTGGTCGCTCGACGACCGCGCCGTCCGCGTCGGGGCCGACGGCGTCGCCGGCTACCTCTGGTCCAAGCGCGTTCCCGGCACCGTCGCCGCCGTGCGGTCCTACGACCCCGGGTCCCCGACCTTCAGGATCGGCACCGTGCAGGCGCACGAGGCAACAGGACCTTCGAGCGGTCGGATCGTGCTCGGCTACGGGTTCGCGGCCCACGAGCCGGGCACCTCGGCGCTCGCCGCGTTCACCGACGATGGCGGTGCCTGGCGCTACGCGACCACGGTGGCGGGCGCCCGGGAGGCCACCTCCCACGGCTTCCGCGCCGCCCCCTCGCCCGTGCAGCTGCTGCCCGACCCCGACGCGGGCGTGCCCTACTTCGAGGTGCACGGCCCCGCGCTGGCCACCTCGAACCGGGCGGTCATCGTCATCCACGGCGGCGCGTGGATGGGCGGGGTGTACACGACCTTCCCCATCGCGCAGCTGCCCTCGCACCTGGGCCCACCGCAGACCAGCGCCGGTGACTCGATCGACGACATGACGCGCCGCTACACCGCGCTCGGCTGGACCGTGTACGCCGTCGACTACCACTCGGGCGGTGTCCGGGGCCTGCGTGAGCTGCAGGCGTTCTACGACTCCCTGCGGCGGTCGGCTCCCTCGGCGAAGGTCTGCACCGCCGGCGCCTCGGCCGGGGCCCACCTCGCCCTCATGCTCGCCGCGCACAACCCCGCCATCGTCTGCGTGGTGGCGCTCGCCGCCCCCACCGACCTGCACTCGCTCGCCCGCAACGGGCCCATCGACGTGGCGATGGTGCGCAACGGCATCGGTCCCGACTCGGGTGACCTGTGGCGCGCCAACAGCCCGGTCGCCCTGCTCGGCCGGTCCCGGGCGGCCACGCTGCTCGTCACCGCCGCCGACGACCACGTGGTGCCCTGGTCGCAGGCCGCCGAGCTCGAGGCCATCATGCGGGCCCAGGGCGCGCGCTGGGTGCAGGCGCTGCAGATGTCGCCGGGCCCGCTCGAGTTCGTGCACGGAACCACCAACGCCGGGGCCGTGCAGCTGTACCTCCTCACGGAGCGCTGCCTGCTGCTCCAGACGGCCACGCCGGGCGTGTCGTGCTCCTCCGGACCAGCGGTCCGTCGCGCACCTTCTTGACACGGGTCGTGCTTTCGTCCATACCCTTTCGCCGTGCCCAAGCCACTCGTGATCGTGGAGTCCCCTGCCAAGGCCCGCACGATCGCGGGGTTCCTGGGCGGCGAGTACACGGTGCTGTCGTCGGTCGGGCACATCCGCGACCTGGTCGCCAAGGGCCTCAGCGTCGACGTCGACAACGGCTTCAAGCCCACCTACGAGGTGTACGGGAACAAGAAGGACGTCCTCCGCGACCTGCGCTCGGCGCTGAAGGACGCGTCCGAGCTGTACCTCGCGACAGATGAGGATCGTGAAGGTGAGGCCATCTCCTGGCACCTGCTCGAGGAGCTGAAGCCCAAGGTGCCCGTGAAGCGCATGGTCTTTCACGAGATCACGCCACAGGCCATCGAACGGGCCGTGGCGGAGTGGCGCGACATCGACTACGGCCTCGTCGACGCCCAGGAGACCCGGCGCATCGTCGACCGCCTGTTCGGCTACCCGGTGTCGGGCGTGCTGTGGCGCAAGGTCAACGCCGGGCTGTCGGCCGGCCGGGTGCAGAGCCCCGCCGTCCGGCTCATCGTGCAGCGCGAGCGCGAGCGCATGGTGTTCGTGTCGGCCGGCTACTGGGACCTCGACGCGGCGTTCCCCACCGACCCCGCCTTCTCGGCCACCCTCGTGGCCCTCGGCGACCGACGGGTGGCTGCCGGGCGCGACTTCGACGCCGTGGGCCGGCTCGCCAACCCCGACGTGGAGGTGCTCGACGAAGGTGCCGCCGGTGCGCTGGCCACGGCCCTCCGCGGGCCCGACGCGGCGTTCACCGTGCGCAGCGTCGACGAGAAGCCGTTCTCGTCGCGCCCCAAGGCGCCGTTCATGACCTCCACGCTCCAGCAGGAGGGCGGTCGCAAGCTGCGCCTCAGCGCCAAGCAGGTCATGAGCGTGGCGCAGGGCCTCTACGAGCGTGGCTACATCACCTACATGCGCACCGACTCCACCAACCTCTCCGAGACCGCGCTCAACGCGGCCCGGTCACAGGCGCGCGAGCTGTACGGCGCGGCCTACGTGCCCGACAGCCCCCGCGTCTACGCCCGCAAGGTGAAGAACGCGCAGGAGGCGCACGAGGCGATCCGTCCGGCCGGCGACTCCTTCCGCACACCCGACTCCCTCAGCCGCGAGCTCTCCGGCAACGACCTTCGCCTCTACGACCTCATCTGGAAGCGCACCGTCGCCTCCCAGATGGCCGACGCCACCGGTCGCAGCGTGTCGGTGCGCATCGCCGCCACGGCGCCCGACGTCGACGCCACCTTCGCGGCGTCGGGTCGCACCATCACCTTCCCCGGCTACCTGCGGGCCTACGTCGAGGGCGCCGACGACCCCGAAGCCGACCTCGACGACCGCGAGAGCCTGCTGCCCGCGCTCACCGAGGGCCAGCAGCTGCCGGCCCCGGAGCTCGAGGCCAAGGGCCACACCACCAGCCCGCCGGCGCGCTACACCGAGGCCTCGCTGGTGAAGCGGCTCGAGGAGCTGGGCATCGGCCGGCCGTCCACGTACGCCTCGATCATGCAGACCATCCAGGACCGCGGCTACGTCTGGAAGAAGGGCACTGCGCTCGTGCCCACGTGGACCGCGTTCGCGGTCATCAACGTGCTCGAGCAGCACTTCGGCGAGCTGGTCGACTACGCCTTCACGGCTCGCATGGAAGACGACCTCGACGAGATCGCGGCCCGCCACCTCGAGCGTGAGCCGTGGTTGCGCGACTTCTGGTTCGGTGGCCCCGAGGCCATGGACGGCGCGCCCGACAGTCGCCACATCGGGCTCAAGGAGCTGGTCGACACCGCCCCGGAGTCGGTCGACGCCGCCGCCGTCAACAGCATCCACATCGGCGTCGACGCCGACGGGCAGGAAGTGGTGGTCAAGCCCGGTCGGTACGGGCCCTACGTGAAGCGCGGCGACGACACCGCGTCGGTGCCCGACAACCTGGCGCCCGACGAGCTCACCGTCGACCGGGCCATCGAGCTGCTCAACGCCCCCCAGGGCGATGTCGAGCTCGGCATCGACCCGGTCTCCGGCCTCCCCGTGTTCGCCAAGGCCGGACGGTTCGGTCCCTACGTCCAGCTCGGCGAGATGGTCGACGGGGCCAAGGAGAAGCCCCGCACGTCGTCGTTGTTCAAGGACATGTCGCTCGACACCCTCACCATCGACGATGCGCTGCGGCTGCTGTCGTTGCCCCGCGTGGTGGGCGTCGACCCGGCCGACAACGCCGAGATCACCGCGCAGAACGGCCGCTACGGGCCCTACCTGAAAAAGGGCACCGACAGCCGCAGCCTCACCACCGAGGACCAGCTGTTCACGTGCACGCTCGACGAGGCGCTGCGGATCTTCGCCGAGCCGAAGCGGCGGCGCGGCCAGGCCTCGGCGGCGCCGCTGCGCGAGCTCGGGCCCGACCCCGCCTCGGGGGAGCCGGTCGTGGTGAAGGACGGGCGCTTCGGGCCCTACGTCACCGACGGCACCACCAACGCCTCGCTCCGCAAGGGCGACAGCGTCGAGGACATCACCATCGAGCGGGCCGCCGAGCTGCTCGCCGACCGGCGTGCGGCCGGTCCGGCCAAGAAGCGGGCCCCGAAGAAGGCCGCGGCCAAGAAGAAGGCACCGGCCAAGAAGGCCACCGCGAAGAAGGCCGCGGCCAAGAAGGCCCCGGCCAAGGCGAGCGCCGCGAAGAAGGCCGCGGCCAAGAAGGCGGCGCCCCCCTCCGCTGACCGTGCCTGACCGCCTGCGCCACGGTCGTTCGGGTCACCGAGTCAGCTGCACCCCATCCCGTATCGTCGCAGTGTGCAGGCGCCCGCAGACGGTTCGCCGGTGACGGTGATGACGTCGCCTGTCGAGGAACCGTCACCACCGACCCCGGCTCCCGGCATCTCCGTCGAGCTCGCTCCCGAGGCCGCGGCGGTCGCGCCCGTCGACGCCGCCCCCGACGCGGACGCGACCCCCGAGGTCGTCGGTCCGCACGACCGCGCCGGGCAGCCCGCCTGGGTGGGGCGCATCTTCGGGTCGCGCGACTTCTTCCGGCTGTGGCTCGCCCAGGTCGCCTCCGCCACCGGCGACTGGATCGGGTTCCTCGCCATAGCGGCCTTCGCCACACGCGTCGGCGCCGGCTCGCCCGACGTGGCGGTGAGCGTGGTCATGGCGGCGCGCATCGCGCCCGGCTTCTTCCTCGCTCCGGTCGGCGGCGTGCTGGTCGACCGCTGGGACCGCAAGAAGGTGATGGTGGTGTGCGACCTCGGCCGCGCCGCCACCTTGGCCGTGCTGCCGTTCCTCGACACCGTCTGGGGCCTGGTGCTGGCCTCGCTCGTGCTCGAGGTGTTCACCCTCATGTGGTCACCCGCCAAGGAGGCGTCGGTGCCCAACCTCGTGCCCGAGGAGAAGCTCACCAGCGTCAACTCGCTGTCCCTGGTGGCCGCCTATGGCACCTTCCCGATCGCGTCGCTGCTGTTCGCGTTCCTGGCCACCGTCGCCGTATGGCTGGGGAACATCCCGGTCCTGCACTTCCTCAGCCTCAACCAGGAGGCCGTGGGCTTCTACGTCGACGTGTTCACGTTCCTCACGTCGGCCTTCATCATCTCCCGGCTCGCGCTGCCGCACCTGACGCGCCGGGAGCGCGAGGCCGCGCACCCCGAGGGCCAGGACCTGGGCGTGACGTGGGGCCAGGCGTTCCGCGAGCTGAAGGAGGGCTGGCACTTCATCTTCATCGACCCGGTGGTGCGGGCGGTGATGATCGGGCTCGGCACCGGCCTCATCGGCGGCGGCATGCTCGTGCCGCTCGGCCCGGTGTTCGCACGGGTGGTGCTCAAGTCGGGCACAGCCGGCTTCGGGCTGCTGGTCACCGGCCTCGGGGTGGGTGTGGCGGTCGGCGTCGGCACGCTGTCGATCCTGCAGAACCGGATCCCGCGCACCAAGGTGTTCAGCGGCGCGGTGCTGCTGGCCGGGTTCGCGCTGATGGGCGCGGCCTCGATGTCGACGCTGTGGCTGGCGATGCTGTTCGTGGGCGTGGTCGGGGTCTGTGCGGGCGGCGTCTACGTGGTGGGCTTCACGCTGCTGCACGAGAACGTCAGCAACGACCTGCGCGGCCGCATCTTCTCGGCGCTCTACACCTTGGTGCGGCTGTGCATCCTGATCGCCTTCGCGCTCGGGCCGCTGCTGTCGGGGCTGCTCGACAACCTCTCGGAGCGCTACCTGAACTCGCACGTGGGCGTCGCCGGCCTCGAGGTCTCGGTCCCGGGGGTGCGCCTCACGCTGTGGCTCGCCGGCCTCATCATCGTGGGCGCGGGCGTGCTCTCGGTGAAGTCGCTGCGCGCGGGTCTGCGGCGCAGCGCGGCGGAGCACGCTCCGGCCGACGAGGACACCGACGCCGAGATCCGCACGTGAGCCCCGCCCGGGGGCACCTCGTCGCGTTCGAGGGGGGCGAGGCGTGCGGCAAGAGCACGCAGGCCCGGCTGCTGGCCGAGCGACTCGACGCGGTGCTCACCCGCGAGCCCGGCGGCACACCCACCGGCGAGCAGATCCGCACGATCCTGCTCGACCACGACACCGGCGATCTCGACCCGCGCACCGAGACGCTGCTCGTCGCGGCCGCGCGGGCCGAACACGTGGCCACCGTGATCCGCCCCGCGCTCGAGGCCGGACGTTGGGTGGTCACCGACCGCTTCTCCGGGTCCTCCCTCGCCTACCAGGGGGCCGGCCGGGGGCTGCCCCTGGACGAGGTGGCCGAGATCTCGCGCTGGGCCACAGCGGGCCTCGAGCCCGACCTGGTGGTCCTCCTCGACGTGGCGCCCGAGGTCAGCGCGTCGCGCCAGGGCGGGGGTCGCGATCGTCTCGAGGAGGCCGGCGACGAGTTCCACCTCGCCGTCGCCGAGGGCTTTCGCAAGCAGGCCGCCGAGCACGCCGACCACTGGGTCACCTTCGACGGTGCCCGTCCCATCGAGGACCTCGCGGCCGAGATCGCCGCCGAGGTCAGCCGCCGCTTCCCCGGCTGAGCGATAGCCGCTGCGTCGCCAGCAGGGCGACCGCGGCGCCCAGCGCGAGGAGGTTTACCCCACCCGTTCTGGGGACGGATATGTGCTCAGGGAGCACATATCCGTCCCCAGAAGCTGGAGGTGAGGGAGAGGCCGGTGCCCGCCGTACAGTTCTCGGCCGACAGATCGAGAGGTACCAATGGGAATGCACATGGGTGGGCCGCCGGGCATGCGGAGCTTCTTCCGCGACAGCTCGGTCACCAAGCACAAGGTGGTGAAGGGCACCGGACGCCGCATGATGCGGTTCGCCGCGCCCTACAAGCGGCTGCTCACGGTGTTCCTGGTGATGATCGTGCTCGACGCCTTCCTCGGCGCCCTGAACCCGCTGATCTTCCGCTCGATCATCAACAACGGCATCATCGGCAAGGACTCGCAGCTGGTCGTGAAGCTGTCCCTGCTGGTGGCGGTGCTCGCCATCGTCGACACCGCGCTGTCGCTCGCCGAGCGCTGGGTGTCGGCCACGGTGGGCGAGGGCCTCATCTTCGACATGCGCTCCCTGGTGTTCCGCCACGTGCAGCGCATGCCGCTGGCCTTCTTCACCCGCACCCAGACCGGCGCCCTGGTCACGCGCCTCAACAACGACGTGCTCGGGGCGCAGCAGGCCTTCACCGACACGCTCTCCAACGTGGTGAGCAACTTCATCAGCGTGGTGATCGTGCTCGGGGCGATGTTCTTCCTGTCGTGGCAGATCACCTTGGTGGCCCTCATCATGCTGCCTGTCTTCGTGCTGCCGGCCCGCTGGGTCGGTCGCAAGCTGTCGTCGATCACGCGCGAGGGCTACGCGCTGAACGCCGAGATGAACACCACCATGACCGAGCGCTTCAACGTGTCCGGCGCGCTGCTGGTGAAGCTCTTCGGTCGGCCCGACGACGAGGCGGCCACCTTCGAGGGACGGGCTGGCCGGGTGCGCGACATCGGCATCATGTCGGCGATGTACAGCCGGGTGTTCTTCGCCTCGCTGATGCTCACCGCCTCGCTCGCCACGGCCATCGTCTACGGCTGGGGCGGCGTGATGGCCGTCAACGGCGAGCTGAGCGTGGGCACGGTCGTGGCGCTCACCGCCTACCTCACCCGCCTCTACGGGCCGCTCACCGCGCTCTCGAACGTGAACGTCGACATCATGACGGCGCTGGTGTCGTTCGAGCGGGTCTTCGAGGTCATCGACCTGGCCCCGATGATCGACGAGAAGCCCGACGCGGTGGCCATCCCGCGGGGCGTCGCCCGCGTCGAGTTCGACCACGTCGACTTCGGCTACCCCACGGCCGACGAGGTGTCGCTCGCCTCCCTCGAGTCGGTGGCGGTGCTCGACCAGGCGCCCAGCCAGCAGGTCCTGTTCGACGTCGACTTCGTTGCCGAGCCCGGCCAGCTGGTCGCGCTGGTCGGACCGTCGGGCGCGGGCAAGACCACCATCAGCCAGCTCGTGGCGCGGCTCTACGACGTGCGCAGCGGCGCGGTGCGCATCAACGGCGTCGACGTGCGCGACGCCACGCTCGACTCGCTCCGCGACACCATCGGTGTGGTCACCCAGGACGCGCACCTCTTCCACGAGACCATCCGCTCGAACCTGCGCTACGCCAAGCCCGACGCCACCGACGACGAGATCCACGACGCCCTGCGCGGCGCGCAGATCCTGCCGCTGGTCGCATCGCTCACCGACGGTCTCGACACCCTCGTGGGCGACCGGGGCTACCGGCTGTCGGGCGGCGAGAAGCAGCGCATCGCCATCGCCCGGCTGCTGCTGAAGGCACCCGACGTGGTGGTGCTCGACGAGGCCACCGCGCACCTCGACTCCGAGTCCGAGGCGGCCGTGCAGAAGGCGCTCGAGACGGCGCTCGCCGGGCGCACCTCCATCGTCATCGCCCACCGGCTCTCGACGGTGCGCAACGCTGACCAGATCCTGGTCGTCGACGCGGGCCGCATCGTGCAGCGCGGCACCCACGCCGAGCTGATGGATGCCGGCGGTGTCTACCGCGAGCTCTACGCCACCCAGTTCGAGCGCCAGGAAGAGGTGGCGGGGCCGGCGGCTGCGTCGTAGCGACGGGCGGTCCGGCGGGCCAACGGGGTCGTCGTCCGGCCGCAGGTCACTGGGAGGGAGGATGTGCGGGCGGTCGGACGACGTGACCCGTGGCACAGCAATGTTGCGCAGATCGATGTCACGTTGTCAAGCGTCACGCCCCTGAACGGCGGTTGACCTGCCCTCGCGCTCGACGAGGTCGACCAGCATCTCCCGGAGCGCCCGGGACAGCGTGAGCTCGATGGCGCGCCCCGCGATGCTGCCCGGCACGGGCCGCAAGGCCTCGACGGCAGCGACCGTGGCCGCCTTCGAGTCGGGCGAGGTGGGGTCGATGTGGCTCATCACGTGGTCCTCGAAGAGGTGCCGGAAGTCGGCGGCGATCTGCTGGGCGTGGTCGAGCAGCTGCTCGGCCACGTCGAGGATGGTGCCGATCGGCACGCCCAACCCGAGCAGCTGCACGCCGGCGTCGAACACCCGCTGGCTCGAGACCACGTAGCCACCCTCGGCGGGACGCAGCAGGCTCAGCTCGACGGCCCGCTTGCGGGGCGCAGGGTCGGCGCCGAACACCGCGTCGAGCTCGGCGTCGGTGACGAAGCCCGCGTCGACGTCCCAGTCGGTGGTGAGCGCCTGCTCGACGCCGATCACGTCGGCGATGCTGTAGCCCGACTCCCACCCCACCAGCAGGTCGCGGATGGCGGCGCGTGAGAAGCCGCGGTCCTGGAGGCTGCGGATGAGCGCGAGGCGCGCCATGTGGCCGTCGTCGTAGTAGCCGACGCGCCCCGTGATGGTGGGCGAACGCAGCAGCCCGTGCTCCTGGTAGGTGCGGATGTTGCGAGAGGTGACGCCACTGCGCTGCGCCAGCTCGTCGATCGTGTACCGCGTCATGCGCGCATGGTACGGCGGATGGAAGGGAACGTCGGTGCCGAGTGGTCGTGTGCCAGGCTGACGCCGTGCGACTGGTGCCACGGCGGTGGAGCTCTGAGACCTGGATCTGCTCCGTGCGCGGCCACGTCACGCCTGCCGCCGACGTGCAGGTCGTGCGCCCCTCCGAGAGCGAGGTCGGCATCGACCTGCCCGACGGCCGCCGGCTCGCGCGGTGCCTGCGCTGCGACATGTGGCTGCCGGTCGCGAAGCCGGGGACCGATGCGCCCGAGCACCTGCCGCCGTTCGACGAGCTGCCCCGACCCCGGCGCGGCCGCGCGCTCGACGACGCGGTCCTGCTGCGCGTCATCGCCATCGAACGGGCGATCCACAGCGTGGCGTTCACGCTGCTGGCCATCGGCCTGGTGCTGCTCGAGTCGAACTTGACCCACCTGCAGACCGCGGGTCGAAACCTGGCGGGGAAGCTGAACATCGTCGTGTCCGACACCGGACAGCAGGCGAGCCGCTCGTTCGTGTCCCGCGGCTTCGGCGACCTGCTGAGGATCGACCACACCGAGTTGAAGGTGCTGCTGGTCACCGCGGTGATCTACGCCGTGGTCGAGGGCGTCGAGGCGTTCGGCCTGTGGCGCGAGCGGCGCTGGGCGGAGTACCTCACGGCTGCGGCCACGGTGGGCTTCCTGCCGTTCGAGGTCATCGAGCTGTCGAAGCGGGTGACCGCGTTCCGCATCGGGGCACTGGCCATCAACCTCGCGGTGCTCGCGTGGCTGCTCTGGAACAAGCGGCTGTTCGGCATCCGGGGCGGCGCGGCCGCACTCGAGGAGGCCTCGCGTCGCCAGTCGGCCGAGGCGCTCGGGGCCATCGAGCACCCCGTCGCCACCATGTGACGCGGACTCAGTTTCCGAGCCGGTGGCGGGCGAAGAAGGCGAGGATCTGGTCGGTGGCGCTGACCTGCTGGGTGGTGAGCCCGATGGCCTTGCTCGGGTCGGCCCCGGGCCAGGTGTGCCCGCCACCGT
>JADGOP010000378.1 GCA_017882935.1 Actinomycetota bacterium | reverse complement strand
GACGCCTTCCTGATCCACAGCCGTGGCGCCGGAGCGGCAGGCATCAACGGCGCCACGCTCTCCCCCGCGGTGGCCCACATCCGCACTGACCTCCGCCAGCCGGTGCTCCAGTTCCAGACCGAGACCGACCTCTTCGGCCTCGGCTTCTACCCGGCTCGCCAGCCCGACACCCGCCGCCTCCGCACCTGGGAGGTGGCCGGCACCGCGCACGTCGACCAGTTCGAGCTCGACTACCAGGTCGAGGCACTGACCGCCGGCGCCACCACCCACATCCCCGGCTTCCCACCGGGTTGCGCCACCGTCAACGACGGGCCCCAGCACGACGTGCTCGACACCGCCTACGCGGCGCTCCGCGGGTGGCTCCACGGCCGCTCACCCGCGCACGGCACCCCCTTCGCGGTCTCGGGCGGCGACATCGCCCGAGACGCCGACGGCAACGCCATCGGGGGCATCCGCACCCCGGCGGTCGACGTGCCGACCGCGGCCTACACGGGCATCGGCAGCGGCGGGGCGGGCTGCTTCCTGTTCGGCACCACGGTGCCGTTCAGCGCCTCGACGTTGCTGGCCCGCTACCCCACGCACACCTCGTACGTGCGCAAGGTGAAGCACGCGGCCGAGCGCGCCGTCGATCACCGCTTCCTGCTCCGTCCCGACGCCCAGGCCATCGTCGCCGCGGCCGAGGCGGCGGCCATCCCGAACTGACCCCCGGGGCCACCCGGCGCCCCTCGCACCTCCCCTACGGTCGTGGCATGCCCGATCAGAAGCCACCGCGCCTGCAGGGCGACGAGAGGGAGACGTTGCACGCCCTGCTGCAGTACCAGCGGGAGTCGCTGGTGAGGAAGGTGAGCGGACTCGACGACGACGCGGCCCGCACCAGCCCCGTCCCCACCGGGACCAGCCTCCTCTGGCTGGTGAGGCACCTGGCGACCGCCGAGACGCTCTGGGTCCTGCACCGGTTCGCGGGCCAGGAGGTGGTGATCCCCGACCACACCGCCGCGGCCGACGACTCGGTGGTGGCTGCGGTCGACGCCTACCGCGCGACGTGGGACCGGGTCGATGCCGTCGTGGCGGCAGCGCCGAGCCTCGACGCGAGGTGTCACGACACGGGAGCCGAGTCACCGGTGAACCTCCGCTGGGTGCTGATGCACCTGCTGGAGGAGACCGCCCGGCACGCCGGTCATGCCGACGTGCTCCGCGAGCTGATCGACGGCGAGACGGGGCGCTGACCCTGCCGGTCGGGGCGGTCGTCAGTCCAGGTTGCACTGGTAGGAGCTGAACCGATCGACGGCCCGGCCGTCCTTGATGACGGTCGGGTCGTTGCGGTGGGCCCATGCCCGCCCGGGGTCGAGCGAGAGCGCGTAGAGCCGCCCGAGGCTGGGACGGAGCGTTGGCGGCGCGGCGCGGAGCAACCGCTCGTAGTCGACCCGGTCGCGGCGCGCCTCCCGCGCGATCGGCGCCCGGTCCGCCTTGCGTGCGTAGGTGACGCCCTCGCCGAGCACCGTGCCCCAGCTCGATTCCGAGCCGGTGATGTGGTTGTCCCAGGCGAAGCCCTGCATGCGCCCGACGTTGACCATGAGGGCGGTGCAGACCGGCTTGGGCCCGGCCGGCTTCGCCAGGTTCATCAGCACGAAGCCGAGGGCCACCACCGCGACCGCTCCCGCCGCGACCGACAGCACCGAGCGCACGAACCTCACCGCCGCTCCGCCCATGGCCGAGACCCTACCGACGCAGGCCAGGGGCCGAACTCGGTTGCGCTCGACCGCCCGAGCCACTTGCATCGCGCCGTGCAGAACTACGAGCCCATGTCGAGCTTCGACCAGACCGCGGCCGAACGGTACGACGCGGTGCACCAGCGCGGGGACGAGGTCGCAGCGGTGGAGCTGCTGGCGGGGCTGGCCGCGGGCGGCCCGGCGCTCGAGCTCGCGATCGGCACCGGGCGCATCGCGCTGCCGCTCGCGGCCCGCGGCATCTCCGTCGACGGCATCGACCTCTCCCCCGCCATGGTCGCGGAGCTGCGCGCCAAGCCGGGCGGCGACCAGATCCCGGTCACCATCGGCGACTTCGCCGACGTGCCGGTGCCCGGCACCTATCGCCTGGTGTTCGTGGTCTTCAACACCCTGTTCAACCTCCTGACGCAAGACGACCAGGTCCGCTGCTTCGAGAACGTCGCCGCGCACCTCACCGACGACGGCACGTTCGTCGTCGAGGCGTTCGTGCCCTCGTACCTTCACCGGCTCCGCGACCACCAGTACGTCGACGCGGAGGCCGTCGGGGTCGACGTGGTGCGCCTCGACGTCGGCCGCCACGACCCGGTGGCCCAGGTGCTCGACGAGAGTCACGTCTCGCTGTCGCCTGCCGGCGTGCGCCTCGATCCCATCGTCACCCGCTACGCCTGGCCGAGCGAGCTCGACCTCATGGCGCGCCTCGCGGGGCTGCGCCTGAAGGAGCGGTGGGGAGGCTGGAGCCGTGAGCCGTTCGACGCAGCGAGCCGCCTCCACGTCTCGGTCTACGGACGCTGAGCACCTCTGCCGCGAGGTGCCGACGACAGAGCGCATCCACCGTAGCGATGTGCTCTGGTGGGCGCAGATGCCGCTCGATATCACGCTCTGACAGGCATTCGCCGGTTCGGCTGATCTAGGGTCGCGAGGTGACCCAGTACCGGACGAGGCAGGTGGCGGAGCTGCTGGGGGTCAGCGTCGACACCATCCGGCGCTGGTGCGACGAGGGGCGCCTGAAGGCCCGCACCGAGGGTGGCCAGCGCGTCGTCGACGGCGCCGACCTGGCGCGCTACCTCAGCGAGCAGGACCGCGCCTACGAGCCCGACTCGGTCCTGGCCCAGTCGGCGCGCAACCGCTTCACCGGCATCGTCACCCGGGTGGAGCGCGACAAGATCACCGCGCTCGTCGAGATCCACTCGCCGCCACACCGCCTGGTGTCGCTCATGACCCGCGAGGCCGTCGACGAGCTCGACCTGAAGCCCGGTGACCTCGCCACCGCCGCGGTGAAGTCCACGAACGTGATCGTCGAGATCCCCACCCTCTGACGGCCGCGCGCCGTCGCACCCACGTCCCCGGAGGCTCCGTGCGCAGAACCGTCACCGTCGCCTTTGCGGCGCTCGCCGTCCTGGGTCTCGTCGCCCCCGCGTGCAGCTCCTCGAAGAAGACCGGCGACGCGGGCGC
>JADGOP010000377.1 GCA_017882935.1 Actinomycetota bacterium | reverse complement strand
GGCGACGGGCCGCCGTGGTCGGCCGGCACCGGAGTGCTCCCGGACCTCGATCCCGCCCGGGCCACCGTGCTCGGTGCTGCGGTCCGGGCGATGGGACGGCCGCGGGCGAGCGGGCCCGCCCCTGCGCTCGGCCGCCTGCTCGGTGCGCAGGGCGCCACCCTGGCGGCGGCTGTGGAGGCCAACCGGGCGCTCGCCGGCGCGCCGACCCGTCCGGCCATCGAGCGGTACTGCGGCGTGCTCTACGACGAGCTCTGCTACCCCTCGCTGCGTGCCCGTGACCGGCGTCGCGTGGACGGCCGGGTCCTCATCGTGAACGCGCTCCTCGGCGTGGTTGCGCCCCGCGACCCGCTGCCCGAGCACCGCCTCGAGCTGTCGGCCTCGCTGCCACGGCTGGGCCGCCTCGGCACCTGGTGGCGCCCTCGTCTCACCGAGGCGCTGGCGCCGCGGCTTGCGGGGGCGGTGGTGTGGGACCTCCTGCCGAACGAGCACGCCGCGGCCTGGGAGCCCGGAGCGGTGGCGGTGGCGCGCCGCTTCACGGTGCGCTTCGTCGACGAGCAGGGGCGGACGGTGAGCCACTGGAACAAGCTGCTGAAGGGTGCCCTGGTGCGGTTCCTGGCGGAGTCGGGAGCCGACGACCCGGCGGCACTGGCACCGTTCCGGCACCCCACGGGGTACCGCTTCGACGCCGCGGGGAGTGACCTCGGCGGGGTGCACGCCGAGGTGGTCTTCCGCAAGCGGCCCTGAGCCGCCGAGATGGCGCAGCGAGCGTCAGCGCCAGCGGGGGAGCGCGTCGCAGAAGTCGATGAGCGCGCGGTTGAGCGCCTCCGGCTGCTCCTGCTGCGTCCAGTGGCCACAGTCCTCGATGAGGACCCGCCGGAGGTCGCTGAGGCGGTCTTCCATGCCCTCGCTCAGCGCGGGGCGGAGGACGGGGTCGTGCTCTGCGCACACCATCAGTGCCGGACGGTCGATCTGCTCGGGGAGCTCGGCTGCGGCGTACCAGTTCACGTCCATGCTCCGGTAGTAGGAGAGCGGCGGCGTGAGCGCGCCCTCGGTGGCGAAGACCTCGGTGAAGCGGTCGACGACCTCGGGGGTGAACACCTCGGGCCGACGTGTGGCCGGGCCGAGCAGCATCGCCTCCATGAACGCCCGGGGGTCGCGCCCGATGAGGTACTCGGCGGGGCCGTAGGGCTGGAACTGCATGATGTAGTTGGGCTTGTCGCCGAAGACGTGCTCCATGACGGCCAGCGGCGGGAGGGTGCCGCGGGGCAGGTCGGGGGTGTTGACCCCCACCACGCCGGCGACGAGGTGCGGGTAGCGCCGCACGAAGGGCCACACCAGCAACCCGCCCCAGTCGTGCCCGGCGATGACGCACTGCTGGGCGCCGAGCGCCTCGACCGCGCCGGCCAGGCAGGCGTTGACCCAGGGCTCGTCGTATTGCACGTCGGGCTTGTCGGACCGGCCGTACCCCGGCAGGTCGACGGCGACGGCGCGGTAGCCCGCCTCGGCGAGCCCCGTGAGCTGTGCCCGCCACGACCACCAGAACTCGGGGAAGCCGTGCACGAGGAGCACGAGCGGCCCGCGGCCCTCCTCGACGCAGAAGAGCCGGATGCCGTTGGTGGTGACGTAGCGCTCGCGCACCGCGGGCACGCTACCCGTCGGCCCGCTCGCGGGACCGGAAGGGTCAGGCCACCGACTCCGCGGCGAGCGCCTTGGCCCAGCGGTAGTCGGCCTTGCCAGCGGGGGAGCGCTGGATCGAGGGCCGGAAGAGGAACGCCTTGGGGAACTTGTAGCGGGAGATGTGCTTGGCGCACTCCTCGAGCAGCTCGTCCTCGGTGACGGTCATGCCGTCGTGCACCTGCACCAGGGCCACGACCTCGGAGCCCCACCGCTCGCTAGCGCGCCCGACCACGACCACGTCGTAGACCGCAGGGTGTGAGCCGATGGCCTTCTCGACCTCCTCGGCGAAGATCTTCTCGCCACCGGAGTTGATGGTGACCGAGTCGCGGCCGAGCAGCTCGATCTCGCCGTTGGGGCCGAGGCGAGCCCGGTCGCCGGGGACGGCGAAGCGCACGCCCTCGATGACGGGGAAGGTGCGGGCGGTCTTGTCGGCGTCGCCGAGGTAGCCGAGCGGCACGCGGCCGCGCTGGGCGAGCCAGCCGAGGTCGTCGTCGCCGGGCTGCAGCACGCGCGTGAGGTCGGCGTCGACCACCACGGTGTCGGGGCCAGGGGCGAAGGTGCCGGTGGTGGCCGCCTGGCCCGCGGCCGAGGCGTGGGTCATCTGCGCGCCGGTCTCCGACGAGCCCACTGCGTCCATCACCAGCAGCGTGGGCAGCGCGGCGATGAGGCGGTCCTTCAGCGAGGCGTTGAGGGGGGCGCCGCCGTTGGAGACGACGAACAGCGACGACAGGTCGTGCTTGCCGGTCTCGATCTCCTCCAGGATGGGCCGGGCGATGGCGTCGCCGACCACGAGCATGCTGATGACCTTCTCGCGGGCCGCGACCGACACCACGTCGACCGGGTCGAGCCGCTGCACGACGTCCTGCACCACGAGCGTGCCGCCGCTGGTCCAGGTGATGAACGAGGCCCACTGGGCGGCGCCGTGCATGAACGGGGGCGTGGGCAGCATGCGCAGGCCACCGCCACTGGCGACCGCAGCCTCGGCGATGGCCTCGTAGCTCTCGAAGGGTGCTCCGGTGGAGCCGATGGGGCGGCCGCCCATCGCGCCGATGTAGATGTCGGCCTGCCGCCAGAGCACGCCCTTCGGCATGCCCGTGGTGCCGCCGGTGTAGAGGATGTAGAGGTCGTCCGGCGAGGGGGTCACCGGCGGCGTCTCGATGGACGAGGCGGCGAGGATCGTCTCGTAGTCGACCGCACCGGGGAGCAGCTCGTGCGGCGTGCCGTCGTCGACCTGGATGAGCACCCGCAGCCCGGGCAGCTCGGGCAGCACCTTGGCGAGGGTGTCGGCGAAGCTCGACCCGTAGATGATGGCGGTGGCGTTCGCGTCGCGCAGGAGGTAGAGCAGCTCCTCCTCGACGTAGCGGTAGTTGACGTTGAACGGCGCCACGCGGGCCTTGTAGCCGCCGAGCATGCCCTCGAGGTACTCGTTGCCGTTGTAGAGGTAGAGCGCCAGGTGGTCCTGCCCGCTCTCGTGCCCCTGTAGCTCGCTGCGGTCGCGGTTG
>JADGOP010000376.1 GCA_017882935.1 Actinomycetota bacterium | reverse complement strand
ACCTCTACGTGCAGCACACCGCCCCAGCCGGGAAGCAGGGCAACTGGCTGCCTGCCCCGACCGGCCCGTTCAGCCTGATGATGCGGCTCTACCTCCCGAAGCCCTCGGTGCTCGACGGCACCTGGCACCCTCCGGCGGTGACCCCGGCGCCCTGATGCCGCGGCTCCGGTCAGGCCAGCTCGGTGACCGTGATCGTGTCGACGACCCGGTCGGAAGCGTCGGCCACGATCACGTAGGCGTGGAACGTCCCCTCGTGCGTCGGCGTGCCGACGAGGCCCGTGCCCGGGACCCAGGTGAGCCCCGGCGGAACCCCGACCACGCCAATCGCCGCGGGCGCGATGTAGGTCTGCGGCGTGATCGGGACCGACACCCACACCCCCAGGTGCACGACCGCCGCGAGCGGGGAGGTCAGCCGTGGGTCGTGCCGGGTCTGGGCGAGGGTGAGGTACTCCGCGCTCTCGGCCAGGGGCAGCGCAACGGCGGCGTCACCCGCGCGCTCCACGTCGACCCAGTGCGCCAGCGAGGCGCCCGAAGGCGCGCGGTGGAGGAGACGGGCGTAGAGCAGGTCCACCCGGTGGGTGCGGGCACCGGCCGAGTCGTAGAACTGCGCCGCGGTCACGGTGAGGCCCTGGGTTCCGGCGAGCGACGCCCAGTGCGCCACCTGTGCCGTCGTGGGAGCGTGCTCGAGGACGAGCCAGTACAGCTGGTTGACCCAGTTGTTCGTGCTGCCACCCACGATGCGCTGGTAGAACTCGTTGCTGGTGAGGAACGTCTTGGCCACGGAGTCGACGGTGGCCCGGTGCGACGTGATCTGGGTGGTCCACGACGCCAGGGCGGCATCGGCCGGGGCGCGCTGGAGGACCCGGAAGTACAGGTAGATCAGCGACGCCCGTGCGGCCGCCGGGGATCCCGCCAGGTAGCTGAGCAACGCCCGCCGGGTGGTGGCCCCGGACACGAGGCGTCCCGTCCAGTACGAGCTCGACGAGGCGCTCGGTCCGTGGGACACGAGATCGTGGAACGCGGCGTTGACGAACGCGGCATCGACCGTCGACACCGTGGAGCGCTCGCTGCGCGGTCGGCGGGCGGCGGAGGCAGCGGGAGCGATGCCCGTGACGGCCACGAGGACCGCGAGGCAGAGGCCGACGACGGCGGGCGCCCGACGGGCCCGGTTCCCCGCTGAGGGTCGGCAGGAGGTCACCGCGCTCACCCGCACGAGATCGTTCCGCTCACGTGCACCGACTTGTCGCTGGTGACCGTCTTCAACGTGGCGTCGATCGAGGCGTGCGTCCGGTCGGCCGCGAGGGTCACGGTGCCGTCGCTCGAGTAGCGCAGGAACGACGCTCCCGGCGCGTTCAGGATGACCGCCGCAGAAGCCGAGGCCGACTCGGCGCTCAGCTGGATGGCGCCGATCTCGGGGTGGCCGTTCTGCGCGCCGTTGACCTCGTAGACGAGCCCCTCGTGCGTCGTCGGCACGTAGTAGTCGCACCTGGCCGAGGTGCCGACCACATGGGCGTTGATGTCGCCCGAGAAGGTCAGGTCGACGTGGCCGTTGGGGGCGGCCGTGGTGGGCGCGGCCGCGAGGGTGGTCGTCACGCCGGAGACGGAGGGCGACGTGGAGGTCGACGTCGGCGAGGCGTGCCCCCTCGAGGAGCTGCAGGCGCCGAGCAGCAACGCGGTACCGAGGATCAGAGAGGGCCCGAGGATGGGCCGCCGGCGGGTGCCGGGGGCGTGGGCCGCTGGTTCGCGGGTCGACATCGGGACCTCCGAGGGGCTCGTGACGGACATGCGAGGAGTGTGAGCGCCTGCGCCCGGCGACGCATCAGTACCGGTACTGACACGGTCCGGGTCTGGCATGCTTCGCAGCGTGGTTTGGTCAGACGTGCGCGCAGCCGCCCCGCCGATGGGCCGGCCGACGGTGGTCACGGTGGGCCGCCACGACGAGCTCGCCACCGCCAGGGCGCTGCTCGACGCAGGCTGCGGCGTGCTGGTGCTGCGAGGACCGCTCGGCGTGGGCAAGTCCCACCTGGCCAGGGCAATCGCCGGGCTCGCGCTCGACGGGCCCTGGGTGGTGCACTCGGTCGCCGGGTCCTCGGCCACGCCCACCGTGCCGTTCGCGCCCTGGGCGCACCTGCTCGACGAGGTGCCGGTCGATGCCACTCCCGCGGCGCTCGTGTCGATCGCCCTGGCCCGCTTGCGCGCGGAGCGTGAGAGCGGGCCACTCCTGGTCGTCATCGACGACGCCCACCGCCTGGACGAGCTGTCGATGGCGATGGCCGTCCACGTGCTGCGCAGCCCCGACCTGCTGGTCGTGATCACCACGCGGCCGGGGGTCGACGTCCCGGGGCCGCTCGCCGACGTGCTCCGCGAGGGTCGGGCGACCATCATCGACGTGACGCCGCTCGGCCGCAGCGACCTCCCCGCCCTCGCCGCCACCACCGACGCCCCGCCACTGGCGCCCGCGTCGCTCGCCTCCCTGTGGCACGTCACCGAAGGCAACCCGCTCTTCGCGCTCGAGCTGCTGCGCGGCGGGTTCTCCGGGGAGCGACCGTCGGTGACGCTCGCCGAGGTCGTGGCGCTGCGGATGGCAGAGCTCCCGCCGGACCAGCGCTCCCTCCTGGAGCTGCTCGCCGTCGGCGGGACCCTCGATGAGCGCCTCGTCTGCGAGCTGGTCGGCGACGAGGCCCTGCTGGCCGCCGAGCAGGCCGGGCACGTCCTGGGCACGGTCGAGGCGAACCAGGTGCGCGTGGGGCTCAGCCACCCCGTCTACGCCGACAGCCTGCAGGCCGGCCTGGGCGTCACGGGCGTCCGGGCCCGGCTCCGCGAGCTCGTCGCGGCCGCGACCCGGCCGGGTCGCCCGTCGGCGGTCGACCTGGTGAAGCTCGCGGTGTGGCACGCCGAGCTCGGGGAGCCGTTCGACCCCTCCGCCGTGGGCATGGCGTCGCGGGAGCTGCGTTGGGGCTTCCACGACTGGCTCCGCCGGGGCCTTCGGGGCGACGCCGTCGTCGCCGACCCGGTCTCCGACACCGGCCGGGTGACCGCCGCCTACCGCCTGGCCCGGCTGGCGTGGGAGCGCGACCCGAGCTGGGCCACCGGCTACGCCCTGCTGCGCACCTTGCACGACCAGCCGAACCGCCTCGACGAGTTCGGGCCCGTGCTCGCCGCGGTCGAGCAGTGGTGCTCGTCCGAG
>JADGOP010000044.1 GCA_017882935.1 Actinomycetota bacterium | reverse complement strand
CGGGTCGATCACGTTGCCCGAGGGCACCGAGATGTGCATGCCGGGTGACAACACCGAGTTGACCGTGGAGCTCATCGCGCCGATCGCGATGGACGAGGGTCTGCGGTTCGCCATCCGCGAGGGTGGCCGCACCGTGGGCGCCGGCCGCGTCACCAAGATCATCAAGTAGCACCTGCTCTCAGTAGGAAGAGGAAGTCATGGCCAAGTCGAGCGACAAGCGCATCGCCGTCACCCTGGAGTGCCAGGTCTGCCGGCGCCGCAACTACATCACCACCAAGAACAAGGTGAACGACCGCGAGCGCATCGAGATGAAGAAGTACTGTCGGTGGGATCGCTCCCACACCGTGCACAAGGAGACCCGCTAGCCCCTCGGCCGGCGCAGGTCCGTGGTCCGCTGCCGTGCGTGCAGGTAACCGTCTCGTCCCTGTCGTGGTCGGATCCCCCGATGCCAGCTGACATCGACGAGCTGGTCGCGCTCTCCACCGAGGGCGACCGGGCCGCATTCGACGAGCTGGTGCGCCGCACGTACCACGACACGTACACGTTGGCGCTCCGGCTCCTCGGGCACGAGGAGGACGCACGCGACGTGACCCAGGAGGCATACCTACGGGCCTACCGGGGCCTGCCCAAGTTCCGGGGCGACGCGCAGTTCTCGACGTGGCTGTACCGCATCACCGCCAACTGCGCCTCGACGCACCTCGGCCGGCGCGCGCGCAACCGCCACGAGGTGCTCGACGACGAGGCGCCAGTCGCCGACCTGCACCCCGACGGCGACCCCGCCGGTCGGGCCGACCAGGCGGCGCTGCGGGCCGAGCTCACCGACGCGCTGCGGCGGCTGCCCCCCAAGCTGCGGGCCGTCGTCGTGCTGCGCGACATCTACGACCTGCCCCACGAGTCCATCGCCGCCGAGCTGGGCATCTCCGAGTCGGCCGCCAAGGTGCGCCTGCACCGGGCGCGGCGCAAGCTCCGTGAGGACCTGTTCCCCCTGCCCGGCGACCCCACCGCGGTCGAAGGCGTCGAAGCACCGGGGCGTGCCCATGCCGTGTGACCAGCTCACCGACACCCTGCCCGGCGTCGCCGACGGCTCGGTCACGCTCGACCGCGCCGGGCGCGCCCACGTCGAGGCGTGCCTGCGCTGCCAGGCCGAGCTGGTGCGCTACCGCCGCCTGCTCCGCTCGCTGCACGGCCTGCGGGGCGAGTGGGTCGCCGCGCCGGGCCTGCTCACCGAGATCCTGGCGGCGCTCGACGGCGTCGACCCCGACGAGCGCGAGGCCCGCACCGGCCGCCGCACCGCCTACCTGAGCGGCATCGCCGCGGCCACCGCGGCGGGTGCCGCGGGCGCCATCGTGTTCGCCACCCGGGTGCGCCACCGCCGTCCGCTGGCCGGCTGAGGCCGATCCCGCTGGAAGGGCCGTCGGGGGCGGGTGCTAACCTCGTCGCGGGCAACCCCCGAGGGCAGTAGCTCAACTGGTAGAGCACCGGTCTCCAAAACCGGCGGTTGGGGGTTCAAGTCCCTCCTGCCCTGCGTCATCTTCCTTGGCCGGTCGCGCCCCGACTGGTGTCTCACAGCTGCTCGCACAGCCTTGCGGCTGAACCGAAAGTGTCCTTCCCCATGGCGATGAACCGAGAACAGAAGCGCATGCTGCAGCGCCAGGGTGCCCTGGGCGCCGACGGCACTCCTGCGCCCCAGGCGCGCAAGGCGCCGGCCACACCCAAGCCCAAGCCCACCGAGAAGCGCCTGCCGCCGATCAAGTGGGCCCGTCAGTACCTCCGCGAGGTCATGGCGGAGCTGCGCAAGGTCTCGTTCCCCACCCGCACGGAAGTCGCCAACTACTCGGTCATCGTGTTCGCCCTGATCGTGGTGCTGACCGTCTCCATCGGCTTGCTCGACCTCGGGCTCAGCCACCTCGTCCTCAAGGTCTTCTCCCGATGAGCTTCCTCACCCCAGATTCCCCGCCCGCCGACGTCGACCTCGACGCTGCGCCCGAGGTGGCCGACGCCGCCGCGGTCGACACCGTGGTGCCCGCCGACGCCGCCGACGCGGCGCCCACGGCGCCCGCGGCCGACGAGGTGATCGACGCCGAGGCCCTCCTCGAGGAGGAGGCACCCGAACCGGTGCAGAGCCCGTACGACCGGCCGGGTCGCTGGTACGTGGTCCACACCCAGTCGGGCTACGAGAAGAAGGTCAAGCAGAACCTCGAGGCCCGCACCTCGTCCATGAACATGGAGGGGCGCATCCACGAGGTCGTCATCCCCATGGAAGAGGTCGTCGAGTTCAAGGGCGGCAAGAAGGTGGTGTCGCAGAAGAAGGTCTTCCCCGGCTACCTCCTCGTGCGCTGCGACCTCGACGACGACTCCTGGTACGTCATCCGCAACACCCCCGGCGTCACCGGCTTCGTCGGCCAGGGCACCAAGCCCTCGCCGCTGCCCCGACGCGACGTCGAGACCTTCCTGCAGGTCAAGCCCGAGGGCGAGGACACCCCGTCGAAGCGTGGCAAGCCCCGCCTCGAGTACGAGATGGGCGAGACCGTCCGGGTCAAGGAAGGCCCCTTCGCCGACTTCTCCGGCGAGATCGTCGAGATCAACGAGGACCAGCTCAAGGTCAAGGTGCTCGTCAACATCTTCGGCCGGGAGACCCCGGTCGAGCTCGAGTTCTCGCAGGTCGCCAAGCTCTGACGCCGGCCGCGGGCCGTGCGGTCGGGCAGCGTCGCGACCGTCAGGTGGCGTCGCGCCCCGGTGCCCGCCTACGCTCGTCCGTCCGTCGTTCCACCGAAACCGCCCCTGCGATGCTCGCACGGGCCCCCACGTGAAGGATTTCCATGGCCAAGAAGAAGGTCGCTGCGATCGTCAAGATCCAGATCCCGGCCGGCCAGGCCACCCCGGCCCCGCCCGTCGGTACCGCGCTCGGCCCGCACGGCGTCGCCATCATGGACTTCTGCAAGGCCTACAACGCGGCCACCGAGGCCCAGCGCGGCACCATCGTGCCCGTCGAGATCACGGTGTTCGAGGACCGGTCGTTCACGTTCGTCCTCAAGACGCCCCCCACCCCCGTGCTGCTGCGCGAGGCCGCGGGCATCGACAAGGCGTCCACTGCGCCGGGCCGCGAGGAAGCCGGCTCGGTCACCGACGCACAGGTCACCGAGATCGCGCAGGTCAAGCTGCCCGACCTCAACGCCAACGACCTCGAGGCTGCCAAGCAGCAGGTGCGTGGCACCGCCCGCTCCATGGGCCTCAAGGTCGTCTGACCCACCACCAGTTCCATCCATCCGTGCCGACCGGGACCACCTCGCCCGGCGGCTGACCAGTTGAGGGAGCCATCATGGCGAAGGGCAAGCGGTACAGCGACGCGGCGAAGCGATTCGACCCCGACCACCTCCACAGCGGCCCCGAGGCCGTCGACCTGGTGAAGAGCCTGGCCACGGCGAAGTTCGACGAGACCGTCGAGCTCGCGGTGCGCCTCGGCGTCGACCCTCGCAAGGCCGACCAGATGGTCCGCGGCACGGTCGCGCTGCCGTCGGGCACCGGTCGCGACGTGCGTGTCGCGGTGTTCGCCGCCGGCGAGGCGGCCACGGCCGCCCGCGAGGCCGGCGCCGACCACGTGGGCGCCGACGACCTCGTGACCCAGGTCGAGGGCGGCATGCTCGACTTCGACGTGGCCATCGCCACGCCCGACCTCATGCCGCAGGTCGGCAAGCTCGGTCGGGTGCTGGGCCCGCGTGGCCTCATGCCGAACCCCAAGACCGGCACCGTCACCACCGACGTCGCCAAGGCCGTCGAGGAGTTCAAGGGCGGCAAGGTCGAGTACCGCACCGACCGCTACGGCAACGTCCACGTGCCGCTCGGCAAGGTGAGCTTCACCCCCGACGCGCTGCAGGCCAACCTGCAGGCCGTGATGGAGGAGCTGTACCGGGCCAAGCCCGCCTCAGCCAAGGGTCGCTACCTGCGCCGCATCGGCGTGTCGTCGACCATGGGCCCCGGCATCAAGATCGACCCCGCCCGGCTCAAGCCCGACGAGGTCCCCGCCTGACCCCCTCACCCTTTCTTTGAAGGAAACTCCCCCTCCTGGGTGGGGTTCCGTGCAAAGAACGAGGATCGCTGACGGGGGCTGGTACCAATCGCAGGCGGCGAGCACGAGCGCCAGCACGACGACCATCGCCATGACCACTGCCGTCCGTCGCATCGACGGCCCCTTGTTCGAGTGGCCGCACGGTAGTCGTTCCGCCGATTTCGGGCCGGGCAAGCGACCGGCTAGCGTTGCCCGCTCGACAACTGCATCCCTGTTCTCGCCGTAGAAATCCGGTGCACCTCGGTGCCGAAGGAGCCCCCTGGGCTCGCCCGATGAGGCGGACGCTTCGCAACCCCGAGGTGTTCGCGTCTGCGAGCACCTCGACGTGGTTTTCGCAAGCATCCGCCCACGACACGAGAAAGGAGGCGCCGATGGAGAACCCACGACCGGAGAAGGTCGCGGTGGTCGACGAGGTCAGCCGCAAGCTGACCGCGGCCGATGCCGTGCTGCTCACGGAGTACCGCGGTCTCGACGTGGCCGCGCTCGCAACGTTGCGACGTGCCCTGCGCGACGCAGGTGGCGAGTACAAGGTCTACAAGAACACGCTCGTCCGCTTCGCGGCCAGCAACGCCGGCCTCGCCGTCGACGACCTGCTCACCGGCCCCACCGCCATCACCTTCGTCACCGAGCGCCCCGACGGGACGCCCGGAGACGCCGTGACGGTGGCGAAGGCCCTGCGCGACTTCGCCCGCACCAACCCCAGCCTGATCATCAAGGGCGGCGTGCTCGGCGACAAGGTCCTCGGCGCCGACCAGGCCCGGGCGCTCGCCGACGTGGCTCCCCGCGAGGAGCTGCTGGCACGCCTGGCCGGAGGCATCGCTGCCCCCATGGTCCAGCTGGCCGGCCTGTTGCAGGCACTGCCCCGCAACCTGGCCTACGGGCTCAAGGCGCTCATCGACGAGAAGGGCGGTGTCCCGGCCGAGGCCGAGCCCGCCGCTCCCGCCGAGGCTGCCGCGCCCGCCACCGACGACACCCCGGCCCCCGAGGCCACCCCAGAACCGGCCGCGGAAGCTGCCGACGACACCCCGGCTGCTGAAGCCACCGACGACACCGCGGCCGCCGCGGCCGAACCCACGCAGGAGAGCTGAACCATGGCCACCACTGAACAGATCCTCGACGACATCTCGAGCCTCACCGTCCTGGAGCTGAGCGAGCTGCTCAGCGCCTTCGAAGAGCGCTTCGGCGTCACCGCGGCCGCTCCGGTCGCCGCGGCCGCTGCCGCGCCCGCCGGTGGGGGCGGCAGCGACGCTGCCGCCGAGGACGAGAAGGACGAGTTCGACGTCGTCCTCATCTCGTCGGGCGAGAAGAAGATCAACGTCATCAAGGAGGTGCGCTCGCTGACCAACCTGGGCCTGAAGGAGGCCAAGGAGCTGGTCGACAGCGCCCCCAAGTCGATCCTCGAGAAGGCCTCGAAGGACGACGCCGAGAAGGCCAAGGCCGCCCTCGAGGGCGCCGGCGCCACCGTCGAGCTCAAGTAGTCCGTCCGGGCCACGCCCGGACACCCACCCACAGGTTTCGGGGACGCTTTCGGTGCACATCGCACTGGAGGCGTCCCCGAAACGCGTCAAGGGGGCGGCGCGTGGCGCCGATGAGTCGCCATGAGCACGCGCGCACGGGTCGGGGCGGCAGCGGTCGTGGCCCTGGTGGGTCTGGGGCTGATCACGGCGGGGTGCATCCCGTTCTCGCCACTCAAGGGCGGGACCAGCTGCAACGTCACGCCCGCCAACTCGTTCTGGCGGGGGACCGCGTCGGACCTGCCGGTCGACCCGAGTTCCACCAGCATCGTCAACAGCATCGGCGCCTCGTCCCACCTGCACGCCGACTTCGGCTCGGGCCTGTACCTGGGCGAGCCCATCGGCATCCCCTACAACGTGGTGCCGGGCACGCAGCCCAAGGTGCACGTGACCTTCTCCGAGCCGGGCGAGAGCGATGCCGGGCCGTACCCCATCCCGGCGAACGCGCTCATCGAGGGCGGGCCGACCAGCACCGGCGACCGCCACGTCGTCGTCGTCGACGGTGACAACTGCAAGCTCTACGAGATCGGCAACGCCTACCCGAACGCCGACGGCACCTGGAACGCCTACTCGGGCGCGATCTGGGACATGCGCTCCAACGCCATGCGACCCGACACCTGGACCTCGAGCGACGCTGCGGGCCTGCCGATCCTGCCCGGGCTGGTCCGCTACGACGAGGTGCACGCGGGCGCGGTGAACCACGTGATCCGCATGACGATCCCGGCCACCGCGGCCGCCTACCTCTGGCCCGCCTCGCACCAGGCGAAGCACGGGACGGGCGGTCCGCCCATGGGCACGCGCATCCGGCTGAAGTCGACGGCCGACCTGAGCCACCTCGACCCCTCGATCGTGCCGATCGCCAAGGCCCTGCAGACGTACGGCGCGATCGTCGCCGACAACGGCTCGGCCTGGTACATCAGCGGCGAGCCCGATGCCCGCTGGAACAACGACGCCCTCGCCACGCTCGGCACCATCCACGGCAGCGACTTCGAGGTGGTCGTCGAAGCCGGCCAGAAGGTCGCGGCCAACAGCTACCAGGCCCAGAACGCCCAGTGACATCGGCGCCTGCTCCGGCTGGCGCCTCCCGTGACACCGGCACCTGCTCCGCACGTGCGGCTCCGCCATCCGGGTCTCACGGTCGGTGCTGCTCCGGCTGGCGCCGCCGCAGCCGCGTGACGTAGGTCGCACCCTTCGTCACAAGTGCTTGACCTGACGGGCCGCTCCGCTTACGGTTTGGCCCAACTGAACGGGGCAGCAGTGGTTGATCCCCCGTCTCAGGGGCCTTCGTGTTCTCGAAGTTGCCCTCTGGGTCAGCGCGCTCTAGGATCGCCTGTTGCCGTGGTCGCGCCTGCTGTCCCCTCCCGTTTGCTGGGTGTAGTCGCGCGTCCCCGGCCGGCCGCCCACGCCTGAACCTCCTCGAGGAGACGTCCTTGCCTGCTCGCTCCACGCTTCGCGATCGCTATTCGTTCGGCAACCTGCCCGAGGTGTTGCCCCTCCCGGATCTGATCGCGATCCAACGCGAATCGTTCGAATGGTTCCTGCACCAGGGGTTGGCGGACACGTTCCGCGACATCTCCCCGATCAAGGACTTCACCGAGACCCTGCAGCTCGAACTGGAGTTCGACCCCGACGACGAGGACCTGCGGCCACCGCCGAAGTTCTCGGTCGAGGAGTGCAAGGAGAAGGACATGACCTTCTCCGCCCCGATCTTCGTGCGGGCCCGGTTCATCAACGCCACCACGGGTGAGATCAAGGAGCAGACGGTCTTCATGGGTGACTTCCCCATGATGACCGACAAGGGCACGTTCGTGATCAACGGCACCGAGCGCGTCGTGGTGTCGCAGCTCGTGCGGTCCCCCGGCGTCATCTTCCAGCCGGGCGAGCGCTACCGCCTCCGCAACCTGGCCAAGCACCAGCTGGTCACCGGCACGGTGCACCCCTACCGGGGTGAGTGGATCGAGTTCGACGTCGAGCAGAAGCCCGGCAAGGACATCACCGCCGGCACCCGGGTGGCGCGCAAGCGTCGCCTCAGCCTGTTCGTGCTGCTGCGGGCGCTCGGCTACGACGAGGAGAACACCCCCGGCTTCCTCGAGGCCTTCGTGCGCCACTTCGACTTCCTCGAGGGTCAGTGGGAGAAGGACCGTGAGCTGGCCCCCACCCAGGAGGAGGCCCTGCTCGAGATCTACAAGCGGGCCCGTCCCGGTGAGCCGCCGTCGGTGGAGTCGGCCCGTGCCTACTTCCGCAACGCCTTCTTCGAGAGCCGTCGCTACGACCTGAGCCGGGTGGGGCGCTACAAGCTCGACCGCAAGCTCGGCCCGGAGCTCGACCGCCTCGCCGACCTGTTTCCCATGCTCGAGCTCGACCGGCCCGAGCCGGGCCAGCCGGTGCTGAGCCGCTGCGAGGTCCTCGCGGCGTGCACCTACCTGCTGCACCTCGTCAACGCCCAGCCGGGCTACCGCCTCGACGACCAGGACCACTTCGCCAACCGGCGCATCCGGTCGGTCGGCGAGCTGATCCAGAACCAGGTCCGCATCGGCCTGAGCCGCATGGAGCGGGTCGTCCGCGAGCGCATGACCACCCAGGACGTCGAAGCCATCACGCCGCAGACGCTCATCAACATCCGCCCCGTGGTCGCGGCCATCAAGGAGTTCTTCGGCACCAGCCAGCTCTCCCAGTTCATGGACCAGGTGAACCCCCTGTCGGGCCTCACCCACCGCCGTCGCCTCTCGGCGCTCGGCCCGGGTGGCCTCAGCCGTGAGCGTGCCGGCTTCGAGGTGCGCGACGTGCACTTCAGCCACTACGGCCGGATGTGCCCCATCGAGACGCCGGAAGGCCCCAACATCGGCCTCATCGGCGCCCTGGCCACCTTCGCCCGGGTCAACGAGTTCGGCTTCATCGAGACGCCGTACCGCCGGGTCGAGAACGGTCGGGTCACCGACCAGATCGACTACCTCTCGGCCGACGAGGAGGAGCTCTACGTCGTCGCCCAGGCCAACGCCGCGGTCGACGACAGCGGCAACTTCACCCGCGACGCGGTGCTGGTGCGGCGCTCGCCGCAGTCGGCGACCCTGGGCGACCTCAAGCTCCAGCTCGAGCGTGAGTCGTTCTTCGGTGCCACCACCGACGTGTCGGAGGTGCCGCCCAACGAGGTCCAGCTCATGGACGTGTCCCCGAAGCAGATCATCTCGGTGGCCACCGCCCTGATCCCGTTCCTCGAGCACGACGACGCCAACCGGGCGCTCATGGGCGCCAACATGCAGCGCCAAGCCGTGCCCCTGCTGTCGGCCGAGGCCCCCTACATCGGCACCGGCATCGAGGCCCGTGCGGCCCGCGACGCCGCCGACATGCTCATCGCCACCGACGACGGCGTGGTCACCGCGCTGTCGGGCGACTCGATCACCGTCGAGTACAAGAGCGAGGGCCGCAAGGTCTACAAGCTGCTGCGCTTCGAGCGGTCCAACCAGGACACCTGCATCAACCAGAAGCCGCTCGTCGCCCAGGGCGACAAGATCCGCAAGGGCGACCTGCTCGCCAACGGCCCGTCCACCGACAACGGTGAGCTGGCCCTCGGCAAGAACCTGCTCGTGGCCTTCATGCCGTGGGAGGGCTACAACTTCGAGGACGCCATCATCCTCTCGGAGCGCCTGGTGAAGGACGACGTGCTCACGTCGATCCACATCCACGAGCACGAGATCGACGCCCGCGACACCAAGCTCGGTCCCGAAGAGATCACCCGCGACATCCCCAACCTCTCCGAGGACATCCTCAAGGACCTCGACGAGCGCGGCATCATCCGCGTCGGCGCCGAGGTCAGCACCGGCGACGTGCTGGTGGGCAAGGTCACCCCCAAGGGCGAGACCGAGCTCACCCCCGAGGAGCGCCTCCTGCGGGCGATCTTCGGCGAGAAGGCCCGCGAGGTGCGCGACACCTCCCTCAAGGTGCCCCACGGCGAAGAGGGCAAGGTCATCGACGTCAAGGTCTTCACCCGTGAGGACAGCCACGAGCTGCCCCCCGGCGTGAACCAGCTGGTCCGGGTCTACGTGGCCCAGAAGCGCAAGATCAGCGTGGGCGACAAGCTCGCCGGCCGCCACGGCAACAAGGGCGTCATCTCCAAGATCCTCCCGATCGAGGACATGCCCTTCCTCGCCGACGGCAGCGCCGTCGACATCATCCTCAACCCCCTCGGTGTGCCGTCCCGCATGAACGTCGGCCAGGTCCTCGAAGCCCACCTGGGCTACGCGGCCCGCTGGGGTTGGGACGGCGTCGACGGGCGCGACGAGGTGGGCGAGGCCCCGGTCCGCGGCATCGAGTCGAAGACCCGGCCCAACACCCGCCCCTCCACCCTCATCGCCACGCCGGTGTTCGACGGCGCGCACTGGGACGAGGTGGAGAAGGCCGGCAAGCACCCGACGATCCAGCGGATCTTCGCGAACCTGCACCCCGAGTCGCCCTACCCCGAGTACGGCGAGGACGGCCGGCTGATCCAGCTCGACGGCAAGACCACGCTCTTCAACGGGCGCACCGGTGAGCCGTACGACAACCCGATCACCGTCGGGTACATGTACATCCTCAAGCTCCACCACCTCGTCGACGACAAGATCCACGCCCGGTCGACCGGCCCCTACTCGATGATCACCCAGCAGCCCCTCGGCGGGAAGGCCCAGTTCGGTGGGCAGCGCTTCGGTGAGATGGAGGTATGGGCCCTCGAGGCCTACGGCGCGGCGTACTGCCTGCAGGAGCTGCTCACCATCAAGTCCGACGACGTGCTCGGCCGCGTGAAGGTCTACGAGGCCATCGTCAAGGGCGAGAACATCCCCGAGCCGGGCATCCCCGAGAGCTTCAAGGTGCTCATCAAGGA
>JADGOP010000043.1 GCA_017882935.1 Actinomycetota bacterium | reverse complement strand
CTTGGCGTAGTCGACCGGCACGGCCGCTTCGCCCAGCACCTGCTTGACCACGAGGATCGCCTCGGCGAAGCCGACGTGCGCCAGCCCGGGCGTGTTGATGACGTCGCCCACCGCGAAGACCCCGTCGGCGCCCGTGCGGCACCACTCGTCGACGACCACGAACCCCCGCGCGTCGACCTCGACGCCGGTGCCCTCGGCGAGGAGCCCGTCGGACAGCGGGCGGCGGCCCACGGAGACGACGACCGCGTCGACCTCGAGGTCGTCGGCGCCGTCGAGGTGCACGGCGGTGCCCGACGAGCCCGGCGTGTGGCCCGTGACCTTCACACCCGTGCGAATGTCGATGCCGCGCTTCTGGAAGGCCCGCTGCACCGGGCGGACCACGTCGGTGTCGACGCCGGGGAGGATGCCGGGCAGCGCCTCGAGCACGGTGACCTGGCTGCCGAGGTCGCAGAACATCGACGCGAACTCGCAGCCGATGGCCCCACCGCCGATGACGGCGACCCGTGGGGGGAAGGCCTGCAGCTCGAACACCTCGTCGGAGGTGAGGACCACGCTGCCGTCGACCTCGAACCCGGGGACGAGCCGGGGCACCGACCCCGCGGCGAGCACGATGTGGGTGCCGGTGAGCTCGAGGGTGGCGCCGTCGCCGCCGGTGACGGTGACGACCTTGCCCGGACCGAGCCGGCCGGTGCCGGTGATGACGTCGACCTTGCGCTTCTTCAGCAGGCCGCTGAGGCCGTTGACCAGCTTGTCGACGACCTGCTGCTTGCGGCTCATCATGGCGGGGACGTCGAGGCCGGGGGCGTCGGCCAGCACGCCGAACTCCTTGGCGCCGGCGACGGTGCGGAACACCGAGGCGGTCTCGAGCAGCTCCTTGGCCGGGATGCAGCCGCGGTTGAGGCAGGTGCCCCCGACCCGGCCCTTCTCGACCATGGCGATGCGCAGGCCGGCCGCCGCTCCGTAGAGGGCGGTGGCATAGCCGCCGGGGCCGCCGCCGATGATGACGAGGTCGTAGTTCTCGGCCGTGGGGACCACCTCCTGGGGATCTGGTGTCACCCTACCGGCGACACGGCGACCCAGGAACGGGCGGAAGGGGAAGCCGAGGGGCAGGTCAGTGGCTCGTGACCAGCGTCAACTGCACGGCGAACGCCACCAGGATGGCGAGCCCGCACGCCAGCGCGGCGAGGATGAGGCGGCGGGTGCTCATGGCGCCCGCGAGGCTACCGGCCCCGGAGCGCGGCTCCCGACGCGGGGTGCCGACGTGGGAGACTGCACCGTTCCCTCGCAGCCCCACCGTTCGGAGTGCTCAACCATGCGTGACGCCCTCGGCGCCGTCCAGTCCGTGCTCGTCCTCGGCGGCGGGTCGGAGATCGCGCTCACCACGGTGCGCAAGCTCGTGGGCGACCGCTGCCGCACCGTCGTCCTGGCGGCGCGGCGCCCCGACGAGCTGGCCGGCACCGTCGCCGAGCTCCAGGCGGCGGGGGCCACCGACGTCGACACGGTGGCGTTCGACGCCCTCGACCCCGCCTCCCACGAGAAGATCATCGACGGCATCTTCGAGGCCCACGGCGACATCGACGTGGTGCTGCTGGCCTTCGGGGTGCTCGGCGACCAGAAGGAGTTCGACGCCGACCCCGCGTCCGCCGCCCAGGCCATCGCCGCCAACTTCGGCGGGGCCGTCTCGGCGGGGCTGGCCGTGGCCCACAACTTGCGCAAGCAGGGCCACGGCACGCTCGTGGTGCTCTCGTCGGTCGCCGGCGAGCGCGTGCGCAAGGACAACTTCGTGTACGGCTCGTCGAAGGCGGGCCTCGACGGCTTCGCGCAGGGCCTCGGCGACTCGCTGGTGGGCAGCGGTGCCCGGGTCATGGTGGTGCGACCCGGGTTCGTGCACACCAAGATGACCGAGGGCATGGACGCCGCACCGTTCTCCACCACGCCCGACGTCGTGGCCGACGCCATCGTCGAGGGGCTGCACAAGCGCCGCGACGTGGTGTGGGCTCCCAGCCAGCTCCGCTACGTCTTCAGCGCCTTGCGCCACCTGCCCCGGCCGGTGTGGCGCAAGGTGTCCGACCGCTGAGTGGCGCCGGTGCCTGAAGCCGCGCCGCCCCCGCCCTCTAATGTCGCGGGGGTGGCTCCAGACGACGTCGAGGTCGAGGTCGACGAGCCGGCTCCGGCGCCCGCGCCCGTGGGATCGGCGGCGGAACCGGTGACGCCGCCGCGTCCCGACGCGCCCCGCACGCCCCGCCCGTTCCTGCTGGCGCTGCTCGTCGAGGCCCGCCCCAAGCAGTGGGCCAAGAACGTGCTGGTGTTCGCCGCGCCCGGCGCGGCGGGCGTGCTCACCCACCGCCAGGACATGATCGAGGCACTGATCGCCTTCGTCGCCTTCTGCCTCGCCGCGTCGGGCACCTACTTCCTCAACGACGCCGGCGACGTCGAGGCCGACCGCCTCCACCCCAAGAAGCGCTTCCGCCCCATCGCCGCAGGCGAGATCCCGTTGGGCTTCGCCCGCGTGTTCGGGGTGGCGCTGATCGTCGGCGGCATCGGCGTCTCGTTCGCGGCGGCCTGGGAGCTGGCGGTGGTGGTGGCCTGCTACGTCGCGCTCACCACCTGCTACACGATCTGGCTGAAGCACATGGTCCTGTTCGACGTCGTCGCGGTCGCCGCCGGCTTCGTGCTGCGGGCCATCGGTGGCGCCGCCGCCACCCATGTGGCCGTGTCGAACTGGTTCTTCATCGTCGCCACCTTCGGGTCCCTGTTCATGGTGGCGGGCAAGCGCCACGCCGAGGCCCGCACCGTCGGCATCGGCACGGGCACCACCCGCGCCACGCTCGGCGAGTACTCCGAGTCGTACCTCGAGTACCTCCGCTCGGTGTCCACGGGCGTGGTCATGGTGGCCTACTGCCTGTGGGCCTTCGAGAAGGCCGCCGAGGCCCAGCACACCTCGATTCCGTTCTTCCAGCTGTCCATCGTGCCGTTCAGCCTGGCCATCCTGCGCTACGCGCTGCTCGTCGACCAGGGCGAGGGCGGGGCCCCCGAAGAGGTGGTCTTCGGCGACCGCGTGCTGCAGGTCATCGGGCTCGTGTGGCTCGTGATCTTCGGTCTGGGGCTGTACTTCAAGTGACGCGCGAGCTGCTCACCGGGTGGGGCCGCACGGCCCCCACGGCCGCCGACGTGGTCCACCCCATGTCGGTCGACGAGTTGGCCGCCGGCCTCGAGCGCCCGCCCGAACGGGGCGTGGCGGCCCGCGGCCTGGGCCGCAGCTACGGCGACCCCGCGCAGAACGCCGGCGGCCGCGTGCTCGACACCACCGGCGCCCGCGGCCTGATCGACCTCGACCTGAACCGTGGGGTCGTCACCGCTGCGGCGGGCACCAGCCTGCACGCCCTCATGCGCTGGCTCGTGCCGCTCGGCTGGTTCGTCCCGGTCACGCCCGGCACCCGCTACGTCACCGTCGGGGGCGCCATCGCCAACGACATCCACGGCAAGAACCACCACGGTGCCGGCTCGTGGTGCAACCACCTGCTGGCCATGACCATGGCCACGCCCGCGGGCGGCAAGATCACGGTCACGCCGCAGAGCGACCCGGACCTGTTCTGGGCCACCGCTGGCGGGGTGGGGCTCACGGGCCTGGTGCTCGACGCCACCTTCCAGCTCCGCCGCATCGAGACCAGCCGGCTCGTCATCGACACCGACCGCACCCGCGACCTCGACGAGGTCATGGCGCTCATGACCGAAGGTGACGACCGCTACGAGTACTCGGTCGCCTGGATCGACCTGATGGCACGCGGTGCGTCGGTGGGCCGGTCGATCCTCGACCGCGGTCGCTTCGCCCACGTCGACGAGCTGTCGGCCAAGCAGCAGCGCGACCCGCTCGCCTACCACGCCGCGGCGATCCTGCCCATGCCGTTCGTCGCCCCGCCGAAGCTGCTCAACCCGCTCACGGTGCGGGCGTTCAACGAGGTCTGGTACCGGCGGGCTCCGCGGCGGCGTCGCGGCCACGTCGCAACCATCCCCGCCTTCTTCCACCCGCTCGACGCCATCCACGACTGGAACCGCGGCTACGGGCCGGCCGGCTTCCTGCAGTGGCAGTGCGTGGTGCCGATCGGCGCCGAGGAGACCATGCGCCACATCGTCGAGGCGTTCAGCGCGTCGGCCACCACCTCGCTCGTCAACGTGCTCAAACGGTTCGGCCCCGGCAACGAGGGCATGCTCTCGTTCCCCCAGCCCGGCTGGACCCTGTCGGTCGACCTGTCGGCCGACGCGCCCGGGCTCGCCCGCCTCCTCGACCGGCTCGACGACGAGGTGCTCGCTGCGGGCGGCCGGCTCTACCTGGCGAAGGACAGCCGCATGCGGCCCTCCACCATGGCGGCCGGCTACGCCCGCCTCGACGAGTGGCGCGCGGTGCGCCGCCGCGTCGACCCCGACGGCATCCTGCAGCACGACCTCGGGCGGCGCCTCGGCCTGGTCTGAGCGGCGCTCTGCGGGTCAGCTCTGGCGGTTCTGCTGCGCCAGCAGGTCGCGGATCTCGATCAGCACGTCCTTCTCGTCCTGCTCCTTGGCCTCTTCGGCCTTGGGACCCTTCAGACTCACCAGCTTCTCGTAGATCTTCACCATGAAGAAGATCACCACGGCGATGATCAGGAAGTTGACGATGGCCGAGAGGAAGCGGCCGTAGAAGACGACGCCGTCACCGATCTTGAGGGTGAGGGCGTCGAACGAGGGCTTGCCGAAGATGGCGCCGACGACCGGCATCACCACGTCGTTCACGAGCGAGTCGATCAGGGACTTGATCGCCAGACCCAGGATGAACGCCACGGCGAGCTCGATGAGGTTGCCCTGGTTGATGAAGTCCCTGAACTCTTCCAACAGCTTCTTCACGTGAGCTCCGTTTCTCCGCGTCAGCGGGGGAGGCGCACCCGGGGGAGACGTCCGGCGTCCGGTAGGGGTGAACGTGGCGGCCGACCGTAGTTTGCTGGAGCTGTCCCGGTCGTTCCGGGACCGACCGACCTCAGGGAGAGCTCCCCATGCACGTCGCCCTCACCGGTTCGCACGGACTCATCGGCACCGCCCTCACGGCATCCCTCCGGGCAGACGGCCACGAGGTGACCGCGTTCACCCGCCGCGCCTCGGGGGGGGCGTCGGGAGCCTCGGCCACCTGGGATCCCGAGGGGGGCGCCATCGACACCTCCGCACTCTCCGGGGTCGACGCGGTCGTGCACCTCGCAGGCGAGGGGATCGCGTCGCACCGCTGGACCCCCGAGCAGAAGAACCGCATCCGCGACAGCCGCGTGAAGGCCACCTCGCTCCTCGCCCACACCCTGGCCGAGCTCGACGACGGCCCCAAGGTGCTCGTCAGCGGCTCGGCCATCGGGTACTACGGCAGCCACCGGGGCGACGAGCTCCTCGACGAGGCCAGCAGTGAGGGCCCCGACTTCCTGGCCGCGGTGTGCGGCCTGTGGGAGGACGCCACCCGTCCCGCAGCAGAGGCCGGGGTGCGCGTCGCCACGATCCGCACCGGCATCGTGCTCAGCGGGAAGGGCGGGGCGCTCGCCAAGCAGCTGCTGCCGTTCAAGCTGGGCCTGGGCGGGCCCGTCGGGCGTGGCGGACGGTGGACCAGCTGGATCAGCCTCACCGACGAGGTGGCGGCGATCCGCTTCCTGCTCGACCACCCGGTGTCGGGACCCGTCAACCTCACCGCGCCGAACCCGGTGACCAACGCCGACTTCGCCCACGCTCTCGGGCGGGCACTGCACCGGCCCACGGTCCTGCCGATCCCCACGTTCGTGCGCCACGTGCCGTTCGGGGTGGGCGAGCTGGCCGACAACCTGCTGCTCGCGAGCCAGCGGGTGACCCCGAAGGTGCTCCTCGGCGCGGGGTACACCTTCGAGCACCCGGTCCTCGACGAAGCGCTGTCCGCCGAGCTCTGAGCGGGCGGGTACCCTCGTCCTCCCATGAGCAGCCCGGAGACTCCCGACGCCGGCCACCACCGCCCCGTCGCAGCCTTCGACTTCGACGGCACCCTGGCCCGGCGCGACACGCTGCTCGGGTTCCTGGTGCAGGCCACCAGCACCAGCCGCGTCGCCATGGCGATGGCAGCCGAGTCGCGCGCCCTGGCGTCCGACCGCGACCAGGGCAAGGTCCGGGTGCTGCGGCGCCTGCTGGCCGGCGACGATCCCGAGCGCCTGACCCGGCTGGGCCACGACTACGCCGTGGGCCTCGGCCACGTGCTGCGCCCCGAGATGACCGAGCGGGTGCGCTGGCACCGCACCGAGGGCCACGAGCTGGTCATCGTGTCGGCCTCGCTCGCCTACTACCTCGAGCCGCTCGCCCACACCCTCGGGTTCGACCACGTCATCGCGGTCGAGTTCGAGGTCGGCGCCGACGACCGCCTCACCGGCAACCTCGCCGGCCCGAACGTGCGTGGCCCCGAGAAGGCCAGCCGCCTCACCGCCTGGTTCGGCGAGCGGCCCGCCACCGAGCTGTGGGCCTACGGCGACTCGTCTGGCGACGACGAGCTGCTCGGCATGGCGACCCACCCGCGGTGGATCGGCCGTCGCGCCAAGCGCAACGCCTGAGCGGTCGGCTGGCCCGCCCGAAGACGGGCTCCGGGTGGACCCACCCCCACGAAAGCTCGTGGGGAGGACCCACCCGGATCCAACGACGTCGTGTCAGGTCACTTCGGCTGGAGGCGTGCCCCACCGTCGATGCGGATGGTCTCGGCGTTGAGGTAGCTGTTGCTCAGCAACTCGACGGCCAGGGAGGCGAACTCGGTGCCGTAGCCGAGGCGCTTCGGGAACAGCACGTCCTTCTTGAGCTTGTCCTTGAACTGCTCGGAGGCCTCGCCGGCGCCGTAGATCGGCGTGTCGATGAGGCCCGGGGCGATGGTGTTGACGCGGACGCCGACGGCCGAGAGGTCGCGGGCGATGGGGAGGGTCATGCCGACGACGCCACCCTTGGAGGCCGAGTACGAGGCCTGGCCGATCTGGCCGTCGAACGCGGCGAGCGAGGCGGTGTTGACGATGGCGCCGTGCTCGTTGTCGTCGAGGGCCTCCTCCTGCGACATGGCCGTGGCGGCGATGCGGATGCAGTTGAAGGTGCCCACGAGGTTGATCTCGATCACCTTGCGGAAGACGTCGAGGTCGTGCGCCGAGCTGTACTCGCCGTCCTTGCCGATGGTGCGGGTGGCCCAGCCCACGCCCGCGCAGTTGACGAGGGCGCGCAGTGGGCCGAGGTCCTTGGCGGCCTCGGTGGCGGCGATGACCTGGTCGGTGTTGGTGACGTCGACCGAGACGAACGCGCCCTTGATGTCGGCGGCGACGGCCTCGCCCTTCTCGGCGTTCATGTCGGCCACGACGACCTTGGCGCCACGCTCGGCGAGCAGGCGAGCCGTGGCCTCGCCGAGGCCCGAGGCCCCACCGGTGACGATTGCGGAGATCCCATTGAGTTCCATGTCCGGAGCATATTGACTGACCGGTCAAGTCTGCGAGCCGACAGGGTGCCGAGCCGGCGCCCGCCCGGTCGCGGGACACGCGTGCGCCATACTCACGCCGTGGAGATCCCTGCCAAGGTCGACTACGCGGTGCGCGCCTTGGCGGAGCTGGCCGTGTCCGACCCGGCGATCGCGGTCAAGGCCGACGACCTGGCGGCGAGCCAGGAGATCCCGGAGCACTTCCTCAAGAACATCATGCGCGAGCTGCGCATGGCGGGGCTGGTGTCGACCCGGCGCGGCACCGACGGGGGCTACCGGCTCGCACGGCCCGCCGACAAGATCTTCATCGCCGACGTGGTGCGCGCCGTCCACGGCCCCCTCGCCAGCGTCCGGGGGATGCGCCCGGAGGCGCTCGACTACCAGGGTGCGGCCACCCACCTCACCGAGGTGTGGGTGGTGCTGCGGGCCGGGATGCGCAACGTGCTCGAGAACGTCAGCATCGCCGCCCTGGTCAGCGGCACCCTGCCGAAGCGCCTGCAGACGCTCAGCGAGCAGCCCGATGCCTGGTTGTCGGGGATGGACCGGGACGCGGCCGACTGACCCGCTTGCTTTCACCCCGCTCGCACTAGGGTGGTGCGGGGCTCCCAGACCGGGAGTTGGGCTCCCAGGTCGGGGGCGGAGGGGTGATCGGGCATGGCGGTGTGGAATCGTGGTCGTCGCGGCGACGGCGGCAAGCAGAAGGTGGCGGACCCGGAGTTCGTGAGCCTGTCCGACGGCGAGCACGCGTGGTGGGCCGCGCGTGAAGACCTCGAGCGGGCCTGGGCGCCGACCGAGCGCCCCGACGACGAACGCGAACGCGAGCCCGAGCGCGTCTCGCAGTTCGAGAAGCAGTTCAGCTCGGAGTCGCTCTTCGACTGGGCCGAGGGCGCCGACACCTTCACCGAGGGCGAGGCGGAGCTGCCACGCGAGCCCGACGACCCCTACGCGGTCCTCGGCCTGCGCTCCACTGCCACGTGGGACGAGATCGTGGCGGCGCACCGCCAGCTCGCGAAGCTGCACCACCCCGACCGCCTGCAGGACGCCAGCCCCGAGCAGCGGGCCAGCAGCGAGACCACCATGCGGCTGGTCAACGCCGCCTACCGCGAGCTCCAGGAACGCTTCAAGCCCTCGTCGTCGTAGCAACCAGGGAAGCTAGCTTCGGGCCTCCACGCCAGGTGCCTCCGGCGTGTCTGCCATCGCCGGAGCCGACGACGGCACGCGAGGTTGCCCCGGGACGGCGGGCACGTTCGTGATGCGGCCGTTGTCGAGCCGCACGAGGCGATCGGCGACCCGGTTCAGCCGGGCGTCGTGGCTCACCGCCAGCACCGCCACACCCTCGTCGTCGGCGAGGTGGCGCAGCAGCGACAGCACGATGGCGGCGGAGTCGTCGTCGAGGTTGCCGGTGGGCTCGTCGGCCAGGACCACCGGGGGCCGGTTGGCGAGGCCGCGGGCGATGGCCACGCGCTGGCGCTCGCCGCCCGACATGGTGGGGGGCGACGCCCCGCCGAGGCCACCGAGCCCGACGGCCTGCAACAGCTCGTCGGCCCGGGCGACGCGCTCCCGGCGGCTGAGGCGCGACCCGAACATGGCCATCTCGACGTTCTGCCTGGCGGTGAGGCGGGGGATGAGGTTGTGGAGCTGGAAGATCATGCCCACGTCCTCACGGCGGAACCCGCTGGAGTTGCGCGTGAGGTGCCGCCCGACGGGCCTGCCGTCGACCACGATGGTGCCGGCGTCCTGCGAGTCGAGCGCGGCGAGCAGGTGCAGCAACGTCGACTTGCCGGCGCCCGACGGACCGGTGAGGGCCACGAACTCACCGCGGTCGACCTGCAGGTCCGCACCGTCGAGCACGCTGGTGGGCCCGAAGTGCTTGACGACCCCCGAGACCACGATGGCGTGCTCGTCGAGCTCGATGTCCTGGTCGGACCGTCGGCGGCGCAGGAGCTCACTCATGGCGCAGGGCATCCAGTGGTGACAGCATGGCGGCGCGCACCGCGGGGTACAGCGCCCCGAGCAGCGCCACGATGAAGGCGAAGTAGAGGGCCCGGCCGAACACCTCCGCGTCGTAGGTGGGCACGAAGTAGCCGCGCAGCTGGTTCAGGTGCTGGAGCACGTTCACCGCCATCCAGCCGAGCCACACGCCGAGCGCGGCCCCGACGACGGCCATCATGATGACCTCGCCGATGACCAGCGAGATGACGCGCCAGCGGCTCCAGCCGATGGACCGCAGCACCCCGAACTCGCGGGTGCGCTCGAAGAACGACAGCAACGTGGTGTTGAGCACGCCGGTGATGGCGATGACGGCGGCGAGGATGGTGCCGCCGGTGTTGGCCGCGGTGATGAGGATCAGGGTGCGATCGGTGCGCCCGTAGTCGGAGAACGACTGGATCGAGGCGTACTGGATGAAGCGCTTGTCGATGGCCTTGGCCACGGTGTCCTTCGCGTACCCGGGCTTCACCTTCACGAACCCGAGCGTGACCTGCCCGGTGAGCTGGTTCTCGGTCTGGAGGGTGGTGAGCGGGAACATCATGGTGGAGTCACCGAACGACACGTTGGTGCGGTAGATGCCCGTGACGTGGCGCAGGTGGCCGCCCATCTTCAGGGTGTCGCCCACGTTCTTGTGGATGCTCCTGGCGAGCACGTAGCCGAGCATGACCTGGTCGGGGCTGTTTTGCGCGTACGAGTGCCCGTCGAGCAGCACCACCCCGAAGGGGCCCTGCGCGTTGGGTGCGAGGCCCACCTCGATGACGCCCGGGTGGGAGGCGTCGTACTTGTCGGTCTGGATGAGCGCGCCGACGACGCTGGCCACCCCCGGCACCTTGGCCATCGCCGCGATGTCGTCGGTGCCGATGATGCTGTTGAGCAGGTCCTGGTGCTTCTGGGCCACGCTGAAGTCGGCGTTCCCGACCTTGAGGATCTGGGTGGCCGTGGACTCGAGGCTGGTGGTGAGCACGCCGAGGGCCAGCACGGCCATGACCCC
>JADGOP010000042.1 GCA_017882935.1 Actinomycetota bacterium | reverse complement strand
CCCCACGGCGGCGCTCACGACGCTCCTGCTTGGGACGGGGCACCCGCGGGGCCACGCGGGCCCGCACCCGGGCCTCGCCGCGGACCCGTCCGAACAGGCCCGCCTTCGGCTCTTCGAGGACCTGGAACTCGGCCTCGTCGTGGTCGATGCCGAGGCGATCGAGCGCGGCGTCCTTCGCCTCGTCAATGGTCTTTCCGGTTGTCTCTACCCACTCCACGTGCTGGATCCCTGCCTGTCGGCGGCTCTAGTTCTTCTTCTTGGAACGGTTCGGCGGCGGCGCGGGGCTCTTGCGGTTCGGCGCGCTCGGGGTGCCGGACCCGTTGGCGGGGCCCGCCTTCGGCGCCGGCGGCGTGACCTTCGAGCGCCGGGTGCCCGAGGTGCCGCCGGTGGTGGCCTTTCCGTTGCTCGGCGCAGCTTTCTTGGTGGCGCCGGTCGCGGTCTTGCTCCCGCCGGCCGCCTTGGTGGCGGTCGAGGTCTTGGACCCGCCCGCCTTGGCGGTGCTGGTCTCGGTGGCGGTGGTCTCGATGTCGGTGGAGGTCGAGCGGGCGCGCTTGCCCACCCGGGGCAGCGAGGACTCACCGGGGATGAAGTTGTCGCGGAAGCTCCGCTTCGCGGCCGGCTCCTCGTCGGTGGCGCGCGCGGTGGTGGGGATGGCGCCCTCGGGGCCGTACACCGTGCGGGTGACCAGCGCCTGCTGGCCGATCCGGAAGATGTTCGACACCAGGAAGTAGACGACCACGCCGGCGGGGATGAGCAGGTAGATGACACCCATGGCCACGGGCATGATCTTCATCGTCAGCTGCTGGGTGGGGTTCACCGCGCTGGCCGGGGTGCGCCGCTGGATCTGCACCTGCTGGAAGTAGGTGGAGGCCACCACCAGCACCACGAGGATGACGTACGGGGCAGCGTGGCCGACACCCTGGTGCAGCGACTTCAGCACGCTCTGCGAGAGGTCGATCCCCCACGACATCATCGCCCGGGTGTTGGAGAGGTCGAGGTACAACTTGCTCGTATGGGAGATGTACTTGGGGTCGAAATAGCCAGCCGTGGGAACGATGCCATTGCTGCACATCACACCCGACCCGCCAACATGACACGTCACCGACGACCCCAGGTCGGCCCCATAAGGACCCCGGCGGGTCAAGCCCAGCAACACCTGGTACAAGATGAAGAACACGGGGAGCTGGATGAGCATCGGGAGACAGCCGCCCAAGGGGCTGATCTTGTTCTCCTGATAGAACTTCATCATCTCTTCGTTGAGCTTCTGACGATCGTCCTTGTAACGATTCTGAAGCTTCTTCATTTCCGGCTGCAGCTGCTGGAGCGCCAGCATCGACCGGGTGCCCTTGAGCGTCAAAGGCGTGAGGAGGAGCATGATGATGATCGTGAAGAGGACGATCGAACCGCCGTAGGACGGCCAGATCCGATACGTCATCTCCAGCAGTCGTGCAAAGAGCGTGAACACCATCAGGTGGCCTTCCGTTCAGGTACGGGGTCCCAGCCGTGCCCACCCCAGGGGTGGCAACGGGTGACCCGGCGCAGGGCAAGCCAGCTGCCGCGCGCGGCGCCGTGGGCCTCGAGGGCTTCGACGGCGTACTGGGAGCAGCTGGGGGAGTACCGGCAGGGCGACGGCCGGCCGCCGGCCACCCACTGGTACCCGCGGACGAGGGCGCGCAGCGCCCGGGCGACGGGGCTCACGAGGCACCGCCCTCGGCGGGCCGCGCCGTGGCGGCGCGCACCGCGGCCTCGAGCAGCTGGGCCAGCTCGGGGAACGGCAGCTCGGCCGCGCGGTGGTCGGTGCTCACCAGGTACGCACCCGGGACGAGTGGCGAGTCGGGGCGGGCCGACAACGCCGTGAGCGCCGCGCGGGCGCGCCGACGGATGCGGTTGCGGACGACCGCCGAACCGGCACGCCGGGTGATGGCAAACGCCACGCGTGGGGCGCCAACGGGCAGGTCAGGACCGGTGTGATCGGGGACGTACACCACCGACACCGGGCCTCGCCGCGCCCGTCGACCCTGCTGGCGCAGGACGACAAACGTCGCGCGGTCACGGATGCGCCGGATCAGGCCGACAGCCGGGCGCGACCCCTGCGGCGGCGTCCCTGCACGATGGCGCGGCCCGCCCGCGTGGACATGCGGTGCCGGAAGCCGTGCTTCTTCGCACGCTTGCGGACGTTGGGCTGGTAGGTGCGCTTCACTGCTGCCTCCTCGGGCCGCGGCGACGGCCGGGCCACGGGCTCGCCCAGCACCGGGAGGTGGGGCGATTGGATCGACGGGTGACACTCGGGCACGGTCGGGATCCAAGTAGGGAGCCGACTGCGCCTCGACCCGCGCGAGAGCGGGCGGAGCGCCGCAGGCAGGATAGGTGGCGGCCGGCTCGGGGAGCAACCGCAGCGCCCACGGGGCGGCTCGAGGCCCCTTCCACAGGCGCCGCCGCAGGTGACGGAGCCGTGACGCACACGTGTCGGTGGAGTGCTAGGTTGCCCCGCTTACGCCACGACCCGCCCGGCACCGCCGGCCTCGGTCGAGTGCCGGTGACCAGCACCGACATCCGCCCCACGCCCCGGTTCGGCGTCGTCGTGGAACGTTTTCCACAGGTGTGGACCCCGCTGTGGAAGCCGTGGGAGAGAAGGAGCGCGGACGCTGGTGGCAGACGCCCAGAGCTTGTGGACCGCCTGCTGCGACCTGCTGCGTCCGCAGGTGTCGGATGCGGTGTGGCGCTCCACGTTCCACGACGCGCGCGCCACCTCCTTCGTCGACGGCACCCTCACGGTGGCGGTGCCGAACACCCTCAGCCGCGATCGCATGAGCGGCCCCTACCAGTCGCTCGTCACCGACGCGCTGCGCGAGATCGCCGACCGCGACATCGTCCTCGACCTGCAGGTCGAGCCCTCGTCGGCCGAGCCCGACACGCTGTTCGACCCGTTCGACGCCCTCATCGGATCGGCCGAGCGCACCTCCGACCTGCCCACACCCGCCACCGGTGGCGGCATGCGGCCGGGCGAGCCCACGGGGGCGGCGCCCCACCTCGGCACGACCGCCGACGACCCCGTCGACGAGATCAACCCCCGCTACACGTTCGAGGCGTTCGTCACCGGCCCGTCCAACCGCTTCGCCCAGGCCGCGGCCCTGGCGGTGGCCGAGACGCCCGGCCGGTCCTACAACCCCCTCTTCATCTACGGCGACGCCGGGCTGGGCAAGACCCACCTGTTGCACGCCATCGGCCACTACGTGCGCGAGAACTACCCCGCCTACCAGGTGCGCTACGTCTCCAGCGAGACCTTCCTGAACGAGTTCGTCGAGGTCATCCGCGGCGGTGGCGGCTCCAGCCTCTTCAAGCGCCGCTACCGCGACGTCAACGTGCTCCTCGTCGACGACATCCAGTTCATCGAGCGCTGGAAGGAGACGCAGGAGGAGTTCTTCCACACCTTCAACGCGCTCCACCAGGCCAACCGCCAGATCGTGCTCTCGTCGGACCGCCCACCGGATGCCATCAACAGCATCGAGAACCGGCTCCGCAGCCGCTTCAAGATGGGCCTGATCACCGACATCCAGCCGCCCGACCTCGAGACGCGCCTCGCCATCCTCCGCAAGAAGGCCGAGCGCGAGACCACCTGGATCCCCGACGACGTGCTCGAGTTCATCGGCACGCACATCACCGACAACATCCGTGAGCTCGAAGGCGCCCTCACCCGCGTCACCGCCTTCGCCAACCTCACCAACGAGCACCTCGACGTGGCCCTGGCCGAGCAGGTCCTGGGCGACATCCTCGGCGAGCGCAAGCCCCGCCCGATCACGCCAGAGCTGATCCTCGACACGACCTCGGCCATCTTCGGGTTCAGCGTCGAGGAGCTCAAGGGCAAGAGCCGGCGGCGGCCGCTGGTGACCGCCCGGCAGGTCGCCATGTACGTCGTGCGGGAGCTGACCGACCTGAGCTACCCCGCGATCGCCCGCGAGTTCGGCGGTCGCGACCACACCACGGTCATGCACGCGGTCGACAAGGTGGGCACCCTCATGAAGGAGCGTCGCCTCATCTACGACCAGGTCACCGAGCTCGTGCAGACCGTGCGAAAGGGCGCTTGAGCACCATGCCCCGCCGCAGTTGCCGCTCCGCGCGACGCGCGCGCACCGTGTCCGGCAGCCCCGCCGCGGCGTCGGGTTGTCCCCGATTGCACCGCTCCACCTGGGGACAACCCCGGGGAACAGGCCCCGGGCGTTGTGCACCACCGGGGCCCTCCCGGTGGACGACCGCACCGTTGTCCACGGGCGGTCGCGTGGCAGGCCGGCGACCTGTGGAGGGCGACGCGGGGCCTCTGGACAAAGCGAGGGCTGCTGACCAGCAAGAATGTCTCGTGGTCCACAATCCACAGGACCTACTACCACCACGACCGAAAATGATCCATCACACCGCGAAGGAAGTGGGGACAGCGTGAAGTTCCGATGTGAGCGTGACCTCCTCGTCGAAGCGCTCGGCACCGCCGGACGAGCCGCCACCAACCGTGGCGGCGCGCTGCCCGTGCTCTCCGGGGTCCGGCTCGAGCTCACCGGCGGCCGCCTGCTGCTCACGGGCACCGACCTCGAGCTGACCATCTCGGTCGAGGCCCAGGTCGACGGCCAGGCCGACGGCATCGCCGTGCTCCCCGGGCGCATCGCGTCCGAGGTGGTGCGCTCGCTCGAGCCCGGCGCCGTCACCGTCACCGTCGAAGGCGATGAGGCCCACATCTCGGCGGGACGCTTCCAGTCCTCGATCCGGTTGCTGCCCGCCGACGAGTACCCGCGGCTCCCGGAGCCGGCCGAGCAGGCGGTGACCCTCGAAGCGGCCGACCTCGCGGCCGCGCTGCGCCAGGTCGTCCCCGCGGCCAGTGGCGACGACTCCCGACCCATCCTCACCGGTGTGCTGTTCGCGGCCGAGGACGGCGGCCTCCGCCTGGTGGCCACCGACTCCTACCGGCTCTCGGTGCGCGACCTCCCGGGCACGAGCGTGCTGCGCGACGACCAGACCGTGCTGGTGCCGTCGCGTGCCCTCAAGGAGGTCGAGCGGCTGCTCGGCTCCGCCAAGGAGCTCACGTTGCGCCTCGGCGAGCGCGAGGCCACCTTCGAGATCGCCGGCGAGGGCGAGCACCCGGCCACCCGCCTCACCACCCGCCTCATCGAGGGCGAGTTCCCCAACTACCGCGGCCTCATCCCGCCGAGCTACCCCAACCGCCTCACCGTGGGCCGCGAGGCGCTGCTCGACGCGGTGCGCCGCGTGAAGCTCATGGCGCGCGAGGCCACGCCGGTGCGCCTCTCCATGTCGGCCGACGGGCTCGAGCTCATCGCCATCACCCAGGACGTGGGCCAGGCCTCGGAGCAGCTCGACGCCTCGTACGAGGGGACCGACCTCACCGTCGCGTTCAACCCCGACTACCTGCTCGAGGGCGTCGAGGTGGCGCCGGGCGACGAGGTCACGCTCGAGACCAGCGACGCGCAGAAGCCCGCGGTGCTGCGGGGCGTCGACGGCGCCTCGTTCCTGTACCTGCTCATGCCCGTGCGCGTCTCCTGACCCGTCGAGCGGACTGACCCTCGGTGCACCTGCGCCGGCTGCACCTGGCCGACTTCCGCAACTACCGCGAGGCGAGCGTCGCCTTTCCCGCCGGGCTCACGGTGGTGGTCGGCGACAACGGACAGGGCAAGACCAACCTCCTCGAGGCCGTCGGCTACCTCGCCACGCTCTCGTCGTTCCGGGGCGCGCCCACCGAGGCCCTGGTGCGGGCGGGCGCGAGCGGCGCGGTGGTGCGCGCCGAGGCCGAGCGCGACGGGCGTGAGCTCCTCCTCGAGGCCGAGATCGTGCCCGGCGGCCGCAGCCGGGCCCAGGTCAACCGGCAACCGCTGCGGCGGACGCGCGACCTGCTCGGTGCCCTCCGGGTCTCGGTGTTCTCGCCCGATGACCTGGTGATCGTGAAGGAGGGTCCCGGCGAACGGCGGCGCTTCCTGGACGAGGCGCTCGTGGCGCTCCACCCCCGCAACGACGCGGTGCGCTCCGATGTCGAGCGCGTGCTGCGCCAGCGCAACGCGCTGCTCAAGCAGTCGGGCGGTCGGGTCACGCCCGACATCGAAGCCACGCTCGACGTGTGGGACGCCAAGCTCGACGACGCCGGCACCGCGCTCCTGGCCGCGCGCGACGACCTCTTGGAGCGCGTCCGGCCCGAGCTGGGCGCGGCCTACCAGGCCCTTGCCGGCAAGCCGGCGCCGGTGCGGGCGGTGTACGAGCCCGCGTGGCGGTCGGTCGGGTTGGGCACGGCCTTGGCCACAGCGCGCACCGACGACCTCCGCCGCGGCGTCACCACGGTTGGGCCGCACCGCGACGACCTCGACCTGTTCCTCAACGACCTCCCGGCGCGCACCCACGCGTCGCAGGGCGAGCAACGGTCGTTGGCGCTAGCCCTGCGGCTCGCCGTGCACAAGGTGGTCACCGCGGTCGCCGAGTCACCGCCGGTCCTGCTCCTCGACGACGTGTTCTCGGAGCTCGACCCCGACCGCAGCGACGCCCTGCTCGCGAACCTGCCGCCCGGCCAGGCCGTCCTCACCACGGCCGGGGTGCTGCCCACGGGCACCCACCCCGAGGCCGTGGTGCGGGTGGTGGGCGGCGAGGTGCTGGCCGACTGACCCAGCGAGCACAGGCACTTCGTTCTGAGAGGCCGCGCGGATAGGGCGCTTCCGGCTCCTTCAACAGGGCGGCCTCACAGAACCGGTGAAGGGCAGCGGCCGGGGCGGCTGTAGCGTCGTCGCCCGTGATTCCCGCCCGGCTGCAGCCCATCATCGACGAGGCGGCACCGCTGGCCGAGCGCTTCGCCGCGGCGGGGTTCACGCTGTACCTCGTGGGCGGCATCGTCCGTGACCTGCTCCTCGGTCGGGAGCTCGCGGGTCACCTCGATTTCGACCTCACCACCGACGCGCGCCCCGAGGACACCAAGCACATCGTGGCCGGCTGGGCCGACGCGGTGTGGACGCAGGGCGAGCGCTTCGGCACCATCGGCCTGAAGCGCGGCGAGCGCGAGTTCGAGATCACCACGCACCGCGCCGAGGCCTACCTGCCCGACTCGCGCAAGCCCGAGGTGGTGTTCGCCGACCGCATCGAGGCCGACCTCTCGCGCCGCGACTTCACGGTCAACGCCATGGCGATCGACCTCGAGGGGTTGCAGCTCGTCGACCCCTTCGACGGCACGGCCGACCTGGCGGCCGGACGCCTGCGCACCCCGCTCGCGCCCGAGGAGTCGTTCGGCGACGACCCGCTGCGCATGCTGCGCGCGGCGCGGTTCATCGCGGGCTACGGGCTGAAGCCCGACCCCGAGCTGGTCGCGGCCGCCACCTCGATGGCCGACCGCCTCAGCATCGTGTCGGCCGAGCGGATCCGCGACGAGCTCGACAAGCTGCTCGTGGTCGACGACCCGTCCGACGGGCTGTGGTTCATCGTCGACACCGGCCTCGCCGACCACTTCCTGCCGGAGCTGCCGCAGATGCGCGTGGAGCAGGACCCGATCCACCGCCACAAGGACGTGCTCGCGCACACCATCGCGGTCGTCGCCAAGACGCGGCCGCGTCGCATCGTGCGACTCAGCGCGCTGCTGCACGACGTGGGCAAGCCGCGCACCCGCGAGTTCGGCCCGAAGGGCGTGAGCTTCCACCACCACGAGGTGGTCGGCGCGCGCATGGCCCGCGAGCGCATGAAGGCGTTGCGCTACCCCAAGGACGACATCGAGGCCGTGAGCCGGTTGGTGTTCCTGCACCTCCGCTTCCACACCTACGCGATGGGCTGGACCGACAGCGCGGTGCGCCGCTTCGTGCGCGACGCCGGCCCGTTGCTCGACGACCTCATCGAGCTGACCCGCTGCGACTGCACCACCCGCAACGCCCGCCGGGCGGCCACGCTCGCCAAGCGCATGGACGACCTCGAGGCGCGCATCGCGGTGCTGTCGGAGGAGGAGGAGCTGGCGTCGCTGCGGCCCGACCTCGACGGCGCCCAGGTGATGGCCCACCTCGGCATCGGGCCGGGGCGCGACGTGGGCGAGGCGCTCGCGTTCCTGCTCGAGGCCCGCATCGACGAGGGCCCCCTCGGCGAGGACGAGGCCTTCCGCCGCCTCGACGCCTGGTGGGCCGATCGCACCCGTTAGCGAGGCTGCGGAGGCGCCGGCCGGAGCAGCATCACCCGGAGTACCGGGTGGCGGAGCCGGCTCGGCACGGCGAGGTACGAGCCGCCGCCGACGCCCAATGACTCAGTTCCCCTGCTTGCGACCCCGGATGATGACCGTGGGCGGGATCCAGCGCATCACGTCGGCGAAGGAGCTGGCGGGACCGCGGTCGTGGGAGGCCTCGGGCTCGGCGATGGTGTCGACCCGGTAGTTGTTGCGCGTGAGCGCGGTGAACACCTCGGCGATGGTGCGGGGGTGGTCGGTGCCGCTCGCGCCCTGCGCGGTCCAGGGGCGCGGGCTGTGGTCGAACCAGGTCCGCCGGATGCGGAGGGGATCGGCCGCGCCGGCAGCGACCATCTCGATGGCAGGGTGGGGGAGCGACAGCACCAGCGGCGCCTCCTGGCGCAGCACCCGGTGCACCTGGCGCAGCACGCGCGGGAGGTCGGTGACGCTCGCCAGCCCATAGGCACTGAGCGCCATGTCGATGCCGTCGGCGCGCAGCCACGCCAGCTCGTGGAGGTGGCCGTGGTGCAGCTCGACCTTCACGTCGGCCTCCTCGGCCGCGGCCCGGGCGAGGGCGAGCTGGTCGGCCGAGGCGTCGATGGCGATGACCTTGGCACCGGCACGCGCCAGGCGGATGGCGTTGTGGCCGGCGCCGCAGCCCAGCTCGAGCACCCGCTTGCCCGACATGTCGCCGATGAGCTTGAGCTCTGACTCGGTGGGGATGCACGCGCCGAAGACGATGTCGTCGGGGAGCTCGGCCGCCGCGGGGTGCGCGAGGGTGAAGCGGGTCCAGTTCGGCGCCGGAACGGCCAGGACGTCGGTGTTTGCCACGGCTGGAAAGTCTGGCCGGGACGCCGCGGTCGCGGTGGGATGGCCGCGCACCGGCACGCTGCCGGGTGACGGTGGGGGAAGCGGCCTACGCTGCCGCGCCGTGACTGCGAGCGACGAGGGGGACCGCAGGTCCGGGGACGCGCTGCGGCTCTCGCGACGGTCGGTGCTGGCCGGGATCGGCGCGGCCGGTGCCCTGGCTGCGGTGTCCGGTTGCAGCAGCGCGGCGCGCACCACGCCGCGGCCCGACGGCGCGGCCCCCCGGCGGGTGGTGGTGGTCGGCGCGGGGCTCTCGGGGCTCACGTGCGCGCTCGACCTGGTTGCCGCCGGGTGGGACGTGGTGGTGCTCGAGGCGCGTCCCCGGGTCGGGGGACGGGTGCACACGCTGCGCGTGTGGGACCAGGGGCTGCACGCCGAAGGCGGTGGCGAGTCGATCGACGACAACCACCACGCCATCCAGGCCCTGGTGGCGCGCTTCGGCCTGCGCACCGAGAAGCGCCCGGCCAACAAGATCCTCGACGGCGCCACGTTCTGGCGCGGCCGCCGCTACGGGACCGCCGACTTCGCGGCCGGTGCCGGAGGCGCGGTCGGCGCCGAGTACGCGGCCTTCTACGACGCGATCGCCAAGGCGACCGCGGGCGTCGACCCGGCCCACCCCGACCGCGCCGAGCACGCGGCCGCGCTCGACCGGCAGTCGCTGGCCTCGTTCATCGACGCGCAGCACCTGCGCCCGGAGGCCCGCTTCCTGGTCGAGACCGACTACCGCAGCGAGTACAACTCCGATCCGGCCCACGTGTCGATGCTGTTCATCGCGCAGCAGACCAACGTGTCGGCCGACGTCCCCGACAGCGCCGCCGAGACCATGCGGATCCACGGCGGCAACGACCAGTTGCCCCGGGCCATGGCCGCGTCGCTCGGCAGCCGGGTGGTGCTCGGCGCGCCGGTCACGCGCATCGAGCAGCGCGCCGACGGCGCGACCGTGCACGCGGGCTCGCACACGTTCTCGGGAGCGTGGGTGGTGGTGGCGTGTCCCATGCAGCCGCTGCGGCAGGTCACGTTCAGCCCCGCGCTGCCCGCGTCGGCGGCCGCGCTGGTGGGCGGCCTCGACCTGGGGAAGGCGGCCAAGGTGGTCGACGAGTACCGCGAGCGCTTCTGGGCGAAGGAGCACCTGAGCGGGTTCACCGTCACCGACCTGCCCTACGGGGTGGGCTGGTCGCCGACCGACTCCTACCCGGGAACGCCGGGCCTGCTCAACGCCTTCATCACCGGGCCTGCAGCCGTGGCGGCGTCGGCGCAGAGCGACGCCGCGCGCATCGCCTCGGTGCGGCGCCAGCTCGACGAGGTCTACCCCGAGGGCCGGCCCCTCCGCACCGGGCGCGCCGCCACGGTCGCCTGGCTGAACGAGCCCTTCACCGGTGGCGGGTACGCGGTGTTCCAGCCCGGGCAGATGGCA
>JADGOP010000375.1 GCA_017882935.1 Actinomycetota bacterium | reverse complement strand
GCCGAGCCCCGGAGTGATCCCCCGATCGGCGAGCCGGGCGATGCGTCCGACCAGCCCTGCCTTGACCTGTGCCGCAACTTCGTTGCCGTCGAGAACCCGAGCCGTCATGGGCCGGACCCTACCCGGGGAGCGCCGTCGCTCCCGACCGATTAGGACTGGGGCCAACGCCCTGACGGAGGTCTTGGTCATGTCCCACGAGCCGGTCGGCGTCGCCTGCCACGAGGCGATCACCACCATCACCATGCGCCGGCCCGAGCGGCGCAACGCGCTGTCGCTCGACCACCTCGTCGAGCTGCTCGACGCGTTCCGGGCGGTGGGCGGCACCGACGCGCGCGCCGTGGTCCTCGCCGCCGAGGGACCGGTCTTCAGCGCGGGGCACGACTTCGCCGACGTGGCGGGCGCCGACCTCGTCCAGGTCCGGCGGTTGCTGCAGGTGTGCACCGAGCTGATGACCACCATCCAGGCCATCCCCCAGCCCGTGGTGGCGCAGGTGCACGCCCTCGCCACGGCCGCGGGGTGCCAGCTGGTGTGCTCGTGCGACCTGGCAGTGGCGTCGACCGACGCGGCCTTCGCCCTGCCCGGCGGCGCGGGCGGCTGGTTCTGCCACACCCCGCTGGTTGCCACGTCCCGGGTCGTCGGCCGCAAGCGGGCGCTGGAGATGGCGTTCACGGGTGACCGGGTCGACGCCGCCACCGCGCTCGACTGGGGCCTCGTGAACCGCGTCGTCTCGCCCTCCGAGCTCGGCGAGGCCACACTCGACCTGGCCCGCCGCGCCAGCCGCGGCAGCGCCGTGTCGAAGGGCCTCGGCAAGGCCGGCTTCTACGCCCAGGTCGACCTCGACCAGCCGAAGGCCTATGCCCACGCGGTCGAGCTCATGGCCGCCACCAGCCAGCTCCCCGACGCCCAGGACGCGATCGCCGCGTTCCTGGCGAAGCGCTCCGAGCGCTAGTTGCCGGTCAGTCGGCGATGTCGCGCGCGGCGACCACGTGCGTGGGCGTGACGCGCACCAGCAGCTCACCCGGCACCCCGTTTCGGGTGCCGTACTCCTCGGCGCGGGCGGCACCCATGTAGCGACCACCGATGAGGGTCGACCAGCGCAGCAGCTCGTCGGGATCCTCGGACAGCTCGACGGTGCCCTCGACGACGACGAAGCTGAACGGTGGCCGCTCGTCGTCGAAGCAGAGCGACACGCGTGGGTCGCGGCGCAGCGACTTGCCCTTGAGCGTGTCGGCGCCGGTGTTGAACACGATCTGCGTGCCGTCGACGCCGACCCACACCGGTGCCACGTGGGGGCGGCCGTCGGCGCGCACCGTGGCCAGCTTGGCGGTGTGCGGCGGGTCGGCGGCGATGAACTCGAGCCACCACGGGTCGTCGGGGATCGTCATGCTCCAGGCCAACCGGTGCCGGCCGAACGGCATTCCCCGACAGGACGCCGTCAGGCGGCAGGCCCGTCGGGGTCGGCCTCGCCGTAGCGGACCGACCGCCACGTGTCGACGGCCCAGGCGCGGTCGAGCTCGTGGTCGACCAGCACGGCCAGCTGCAGCCACTCCGTCGGGGCCAGGACGTACCCGTAGAGCCCGAGGTAGCGGTGGTCGTCGTCGGTCTCGTCGAGCACGAACGCCCAGCGAACGGTGCCGTCGTCGGCCACATCGGCGTGCTCCTCGACGGGCTCCGGCCGCTCGTCGGCCTGGAGCTGGGCCAGTGCCTCGTCGGGTGTCAGGTCGGGCGCGGCGTCCCAGGGCGACACCACGATGAAGCGCCCGGGCGCGTTGACGACGAGATCGCCGTCGTCGTCGACCAGGCCGTCGGCGTCGTCGGGCAGCTCGAGCGACCAGGTGGGCGTGACGTGGTGGCGCACGGGGACAGGAGCCTCCCTCGGCGCACGCGGCGCCGGGAGCTGCGAGGGGTCAGACGGCGAGCAGGTCGCGGGCGCCGGTGTCGGACGACGGGTGCCGCAGCTTCGACATGGCCCGGGCCTCGATCTGGCGGATGCGCTCACGGGTGAGGTTGAAGTGCTCGCCGACCTCTTCGAGGGTGCGCGGCTCGCCACGGTCGAGACCGAAGCGGAGCTTGAGGATCTCGCGCTCGCGCTCGTCGAGCGGGGCGAGCAGGCGGGAGATCTCCTCGGGCAGCAGCGCGGTGGCGGCCACCTCGAACGGGGACTCGGCCGAGCGGTCCTCGACCACGTCGCCCAGCTCGGCGTCGCCGTCTTCGCGCAGCGGCTCGGAGAGCGACAGCGGCTCGGCGGCGAACCGGAGGGCCTCGGTGACCTTGTCCTCGGGCATCTCGACCTCGGCCGACAGCTCGGCGAGGGTGGCGGGCCGACCCATCTTGAGCTCGAGCCGGGCGCGGGCCTTCTGGAGGCGCGCGAGCGTGTCGCCGGCGTGGACGGGCAGGCGGATGGTGCGGCCGGTGTTGGCGATGCCGCGGGTGATGGCCTGGCGGATCCACCACGTGGCGTAGGTGGAGAACTTGAAGCCCTTGCGCCAGTCGAACTTCTCGACGGCGTGCATCAGGCCCAGGTTGCCTTCCTGGATCAGGTCGAGGAGCGGCAGGCCCGAGGCCTGGTACTTCTTGGCGATCGACACCACGAGGCGCAGGTTGGACTGCACGAACGTGCGCTCGGCGTCCTCACCGCTGCGGGCGGTGCGGCGCAGCTCGCGCTTGCGGGCCGCGGTGATGTCCTTGCCCGCGGCCTCGAGGTCCTGACGAGCCTGGTTCCCGGCTTCGATGGCCTGCGCCAGCCGGACCTCGTCGTCCTTGGTGAGCAGCGGGTACTGCCCAATGTCCGTGAGGTAGAGACGGACGAGGTCCTCTTCGTCGCGCTCTACTCGCTCCTTGGGCAACGTGGCACCTTCTCGTGGGGATGGCCGGCCCGGGGGCCGACGCTGAACGGGCCGTGAGGACAGACCGTGCCGACCACGCAGGTCGCGTCGTCGTTGGGGTGCTCTCCTCGGGTCGACCCGAGATGTTCGGGGGATCCGCCCGGAGGCCGATCCCGTGGTGTAGTAACGATACCGACCAGGTCAAGGGAGCCAACCGGCCCCTTCGATCTGGCACTGACCTGGCATTTCGTGACCAAACGACGGCGGCCACCACGGTGCGTGGTCGACCGCGCGCCTGGGAAGGCCACAGCCTACTGTCGGCAGGACCCGCCGCGACACGAGGCCACGGACGTCACATCAGCAGGCG
>JADGOP010000374.1 GCA_017882935.1 Actinomycetota bacterium | reverse complement strand
GACCAGCCGACGGCGGTGTTCAAGCTGTGACCGGTGCCGCGCCCGACCTCACGCGCGAGCGCGCCCGCGCCCGGCCTGCCGCACCCGTGCGCATCGTGCACCTGGGCCTCGGTGCCTTCTTCCGTGCCCACCAGGCCTGGTACACCGACCGGGCTCCCGATGCCGGCGACTGGGGCATCGCCGCGTTCGGTGGCCGTGGCGGCGACGTCGCCGCCGCCGTCGAGCTGCAGGGTGGCGTCTACACGCTGCTGACGCGCGGCCCCGGGCGCGACACCACCGAGGTGGTTGCCAGCATCTCGGCCGCGCACGACGCGGCCGACCACGACGGGCTGCTGGCGCGCCTCGCCTCGCCCGACGTGGGTGTCGTGACGCTCACGGTCACCGAGGCGGGCTACTGCCGCGACGCCGACGGCGGCCTCGACCGGACCGACCCGGTGGTGGGCGACGACATCGCCGTGCTGCGCGCCGACCCGTGCCGTCCCGTCCGCAGCGTCCCCGCCAGGTTGGTCGCCGGGCTCGCGGCGCGGCGCCGGGCCGGCGGAGGGCCGATCGCGCTGGTGTCGTGCGACAACCTCCTCGCGAACGGTCGCGCCCTGCAGCGCGTCGTCGCCGAGCTCGTCGACGCAGTCGACCCGGGCCTGGCGCCGTGGCTCGACGACTCGGTCAGCTTCGTCACGACCGTGGTCGACCGCATCACGCCCCGCACCGGTGACGCCGACGTCGCCGCCGTCGAGCGCGCGACGGGCTGGCACGACCGGGCACCCGTGGTGACCGAGCCGTTCAGCGAGTGGGTGATCGAGGGGTCGTTCCCCGGTGGCCGCCCGGCGTGGGAGCAGGCGGGGGCCATCGTCGTCGGCGACGCCGAGCCCTACGCCGAGCGCAAGCTCCGGCTGCTGAACGGCGGGCACTCGCTGCTGGCCTACCTCGGCTCGGTCCGGGGCCACACCACCGTGGCGGAGGCGGTCGACGACACCACCTGCCTCACCTGGCTCCGGCACTGGTGGGCGGAGGCCGCGGGCGACCTGGCGTTGCCGACGATCGAGGTCGCGGCCTACGAGGAGCAGCTCCTGGCCCGGTTCGGCAACCCGCGGCTGGACCACCGCCTCGAGCAGATCGCCGCCGACGGCTCGCAGAAGCTGCCGGTGCGCGTGCTGCCGACGCTGCGGGCCGCACGCGCCGCCGGCACGCTCCCGCCCGGTGCCGCCTGCGTGCTTGCCGCCTGGACCTGTCACCTCCGGGGCGCGGGAGCAACGGTGACCGACGTCCGCGCCGCGGAGCTCGTCACGCTCGCGGCCGGACCGTCCGGCGCGGCGGTCGCCCGGGTGCTTGCCACGCTCGAGCCTACGCTCGCGGACGACGAGGAGCTCGTGGCGATCGTCGCCTCGTTCGTCGACGCCATCGAGAGGACGGGCGAGCCGTGACCGCGTCGACCCGCCCACCGCGCGAGGTCGTCATCGGGCTCGACGTGGGCACCACCCGCGTCAAGGCCGTGGCCTTCGGTGTCGGCCGGGAGTGGCAGCTCGCCGCCGTGGCCGAGCACGCGATGCAGACACCCCAGCCGGGTTGGGAGGTGCAGGACCCCGACGCCGTCCTCGTGGCCGTGGCGTCCGCACTCGGCGAGTGCGTGTCGCACCTCGCCGGCGCCGAGGTGGCCGGGGTGTCGGTGGCCACCGCCATGCACGGGCTGCTGGGCCTCGACTCGGGGCTGCGGCCCCGAACCGCGCTCGTGACGTGGGCCGACTCGCGTGCTGCCGACGAGGCCCGCGCGCTGCGCGCCGACGGGGGCGATGAGCTGTACCGGCTCACCGGCGTGCCGGTCCACCCCATGACGCCGCTCACGAAGCTGCGCTGGTTCGCCCGCCACGATGCCGCCACGTGGGCCGCCGTCCGCTGGTGGGTGGGGCTCAAGGACTGGGTGCTCCTCTGGCTCACGGGTGAGCTGGTGACCGAGCGCTCCTCGGCGGCGGGCACCGGCATGCTCGACCTCCACACCGGCGACTGGAGCCCGGTCGCGCTGGCCGCGGCCGGCATCGATGCCGCCCGGCTCCCGCCGGTGCTGCCCACCACCGCTGTCCGGCCGTTGGCCGCGCCCGCCGCGACACGGGTCGGGCTGCCCACCGGGACGCCCGTGGTCGTCGGCGCGGGCGATGGCCCCACCGCCAACCTGGGCTGCGGCGCCCTCGCGCCGGGCGTGGCGGGCCTGTCGATCGGCACGAGCGGTGCGCTGCGCATGGCCCTCGACGCGCCGCGCCTCGATGCCGCCGGAACGCTCTTCTGCTACCCGCTCACCGACTCGGTGTGGGTGGCGGGCGGGCCGATCAGCAACGGTGGCAACGTGGTGCGCTGGGCCGGACGGTCGTTGGCACCGGACCTGGTCGGTGCCGCCGGGCCGGGGAAGGGCGACGACGCGTTGCTCGCCCTGGCCGCCACCGCGCCGCCGGGGTGCGAGGGGCTCGTGATGGTGCCGTACCTCGTCGCCGAGCGGTCCCCCTCGTGGGACCCCGACGTGCCGGCAGCGTTCCTGGGCCTGGGCCCCGCCCACACGCGTGCCCACCTGGCCCGTGCGGCCGTCGAGGGCGTCTGCCTCAACGTGGCGCTGGTGCTCGATCAGCTCGACCGGCTGGCCCCGGTGCGGTCGGTTCGCGCCACCGGTGGGGCCTTCGAGAGCGCGCTCTGGCGCGAGGTCGCCGGCTCGCTCCTCGACCGCCCGCTGCAGGTGCTCGACGGGGTCGAGGGCACGGCGCTCGGCGCCGCGGCCCTGGGAGTGTTCGCGCTCGGGCGCGAGCGCACGCTCGACGCCGCCCTCGCGTCGCTGTGCGACCTCGACGCGCACCTCGGGCCCGCGGCGGTGCCCGCCCCGGAGCTGGTGGCCACCTACCGCACCCTGCGCAGCTCGGTGCCCGGGCTCATCGCCGGGCTGGGCCGGCTCGCGCCGTTCTACGAGGGGCCGTCGTGAGCGCCGCGGCGGTGGTCGTCGACAGCCACGTCCACCTGTTGCCCGAGCGGCTCGCCGCACGCGTCCGCGGCTACTTCGAGGAGCGCGGCCTCGTCGGGGTGTGGGCCTACCCGCTCGACACCGACGCGGTGTTGGAGGAGCTGCAGCGCGACGGCGTCGACGAGGTGTGGACGCTGCCCTACGCCCACCGACCGGGGGTCGCAGCGTGGCTCAACGAGGCCATCGCCGAGCTCGCCG
>JADGOP010000041.1 GCA_017882935.1 Actinomycetota bacterium | reverse complement strand
CCCAGCTCGCCCGCGAGAAGAAGCTCGACCCGGTCATCGGGCGCGAGCGCGAGACCGAGCGGGTCATGCAGGTCCTCAGCCGCCGCACCAAGAACAACCCGGTGCTGATCGGCGAGCCCGGTGTCGGCAAGACCGCCATCGTCGAGGGCCTCGCCCAGGCCATCGCCAACGACACCGTGCCCGAGACGCTCCACGGCAAGCAGCTCTACACGCTCGACCTCGGGGCGCTCGTCGCCGGGTCGCGCTACCGGGGCGACTTCGAGGAGCGCCTCAAGAAGGTGCTCAAGGAGATCCGCACCCGCGGCGACATCATCCTGTTCATCGACGAGCTGCACACGCTCGTGGGTGCCGGTGCCGCCGAGGGCGCCATCGACGCGGCCAGCATCCTCAAGCCCATGCTGGCGCGCGGCGAGCTGCAGACCATCGGCGCCACCACGCTCGACGAGTACCGCAAGCACCTCGAGAAGGACGCCGCGCTCGAGCGCCGCTTCCAGCCGATCAAGGTCGAGGAGCCCACGGTGGCGCACACCATCGAGATCCTCAAGGGCCTGCGCGACCGCTACGAGGCGCACCACCGGGTCACCATCACCGACCAGGCGCTGGTGGCCGCGGCCAACCTCGCCGACCGCTACATCTCCGACCGGCACCTCCCCGACAAGGCCATCGACCTCATCGACGAGGCGGGCAGCCGCCTGCGCATCAAGCGCATGAGCACGCCGCCCGACTACAAGGAGCTCGAGAACAACATCGCGCAGGTGCAGCAGCAGAAGAAGGAGGCGGTCGACGCCCAGCGCTTCGAAGAGGCCTCCATGCTGCGCGACAAGGAGAAGGAGCTGCTCGCCCAGAAGGAGACCAAGGAGAAGGAGATCAAGAGCTCCGGCGTCGACCTGTTCGACGAGGTCGACGAGGAGTCGATCGCCGAGGTCCTCTCCATCTGGACCGGCATCCCGGTCTACAAGCTCACCGAGGAGGAGACCGCCAAGCTCCTCCGCATGGAGGACGAGCTGCACAAGCGGGTCATCGGCCAGGAGGGCGCCATCAAGGCGGTCTCCCAGGCCATCCGCCGCACGCGCGCCGGCCTCAAGGACCCCAAGCGCCCCAGCGGCTCGTTCATCTTCCTGGGCCCGTCGGGCGTGGGCAAGACCGAGCTCGCCAAGACACTGTCGGAGTTCCTCTTCGGCGACGAGGACAGCCTGATCCAGCTCGACATGTCCGAGTACATGGAGAAGCACACGGTCAGCCGCCTGGTGGGCTCGCCCCCCGGCTACGTCGGGTACGAAGAGGGCGGCCAGCTCACCGAAGCTGTGCGGCGCAAGCCGTTCTCGGTGGTGCTGTTCGACGAGATCGAGAAGGCCCACCCCGACGTCTTCAACACCTTGCTGCAGATCCTCGAAGAGGGCCGGCTCACCGACTCACAGGGTCGCTCGGTCGACTTCCGCAACACCGTGCTGATCATGACCTCCAACCTCGGCACGCGCGACCTGCGCAAGGCCACGGTCGGGTTCGGCAAGGCCGACGAGGCGGTCTCCTACGAGCGCATGAAGGAGAAGGTGAACGACGCGCTCAAGGAGCACTTCCGCCCGGAGTTCCTCAACCGCATCGACGAGACCGTGGTCTTCCACGAGCTCTCGAAGGCCGAGGTCACCAGCATCGTCGACCTCATGATCAAGCGGGTCCAGACCCAGCTCGAGAGCCAGGGCATCGGCCTGGAGCTCACCGAGGCGGCCAAGCTCGAACTGGCCGACAAGGGCTACGACCCGCAGCTGGGCGCCCGCCCGCTCCGCCGGGCCATCCAGCGCTTCGTCGAGGACCCGCTCTCGGAGCGCCTGCTCTGGAAGCAGTTCCGGGCCGGCGAGACGGTGGTGGTCGACGCCGAGGACGACCCCGAGTCGCCCGGCAAGGACCGCATCATCACCTTCCACGCGGTCGAGGGCTTCGAGCCTCCGCCCGTCGAGCTGGCCGGCACCGGCACCGGCGACACCTGACCCGCCGCCGGCCCTGGCCGGCACCCTCCACGAACCACCCGGGCCCCGCTGCGGCGGGGCCCGGTCGCGTCTGGTCTGGGCCGACGTCGTGATCCCGGCCCGCGGAATGAGCAATCGTTGCTCATGCCCCCGGGGCCGGCGTGCCCGACACTCCTCTCATCGCAGGAGCTCTCGACTCGGAGGTCGCCCGATGGGCATGTTCAAGCAGCTGAAGGACATGAAGGGGATGGTGCACGACGCACCCGCCATGATCCAGGGCGCGCAGGAGATGGGTGCCCAGGCCCAGGAGATGGCCGCCCTCCAGCAGCAGCAGGCCATGGCCGCGCAGCAGGCCGCCTTCGCCCCCCAGCGTGCCGCGGCCCCCGCCGGTGGGCTCGACGCCAGCGCCACCGAGCCGATCGCCGGCGTGTCGCTCGAGCAGTACGCCGACATCTCCCGCGGCCTGCAGGCCTACAACTACGACCAGTCGAAGGCCGTCGAGATCGCCGCAGGCCAGGGCGTGTCGGCCGAGAACTGGCAGGCGGCCGTCGACGGCTGGAACGCCCGCATGCAGGCGAACCCGGCCGTGGCGAAGGAGTTCAACCGCCTCTACACGGGTCGCTGACATGGGCTTCTTCAAGGACGTCCACCAGCTCAACAAGATGGGCAAGGAGGCGAGCAACAACTGGGACGCCCAGGGGCAGCGCGCCGCCGGCATGGAGCGCATGGCCGCCGCACAGCAGGCCATGGCCGCCCAGAACCAGGCGCTGAAGCTGGCTGCCGACGGCATCGCCGGCACCGCTTCGGTGCTGGAGGCCCGCCAGACCGGGGCCCTCGTCAACTTCGACCCGATGGTGTCGCTCGACCTGCTCGTGACGCCGTCCGACGGCCCGCCGTACCCGGTGACCGTCGAGCTGCTCGTGCCGCAGGTCAACCTCGGTCGGATCCAGCCCGGGTCGAACGTGGGCGTGAGCATCGCCCGGGACGACCGGTCGACGGTGGCCATCGACTGGATGCGGGTGGTCTGACACCACCCCCATCCGACCCATTCTCCAGGCGGCGGACGCAGGAGGCGGGAACACCGAAGGGCGGGGCAGCGGCAGCGGAGCCGTGGCCCCGCCCTTCGGCGCGTCCGGGTGCGGCCGCGGGGGTCGGTAGGCTCCTGCGTCGTGTCGAGGACGAAGCGGTGCGCCCGCACCCTGCTCGCGCTGGCCGTGGGCCTGGCGCTGCTCGCGGGGTGCAAGACGCAGACCGTCGTCGATGTCGCGGTCAGGCCCGACGGCAGCGGCCGGGTCGCGGTGCTGGTGTTCCTCGACGCCGATGCGGCCGCCCGGGCCGGCGACCTGGGCAAGGTCCTGAAGGTCAGCGACCTCGAAGCGCGGGGCTGGAAGGTGGTCGGGCCCGCTCCCACCGCGCAGGTGCTCCGTGAACCCGGGCTCGACAAGGTCTTCTCCGGCGGTGATCCGGCTCCCGTGCCCGCAGGGGTCGAGGTGGTGGCCCTGACGCACGAGTTCGCCAACGTGGCGCAGGCCAACGCCTTGCTGGCCGCCCTGTCGGGCGCACGGGGGCCGCTGCGCGACGTCACCGTCTCGCGCTCCTCGTCGTTCACGTCCACCAAGATCACGGTGCACGGCACGCTGGACTTCAGCCGCGGGCTCGACTCGCTGTCGGATCCCGCCCTGACGTCGGCCCTGAAGGGGCGCACGATGACGCAGGTCGCCGCCGAGCTCAACGGTGGCACCGCTCCGGCCCCGAACGACGTAGGGCTCACGCTGCGGGTGCACGGCGACGGCGTCGGCCTCCACGCCGCTGCCGCACCCGGCACCGTCCACCCGGGCGACGCGGCCCGTGCGGTCAGCTACAGCGGCTCCCAGCAGCACACCGCGGCCCTCCTGTGGGCCGGCCTGGCGATCCTGTTGCTGCTCGCCGCGCTCGCGGCGTTCGTCGTGCCGCGCCTGCCCGGCCGCGCCCCGCCGCCCCCACCCGCCCGCAAGCGCCAGCTGCGCAGCGCCGACGACGGCTGGGAGCTGGTCGAGAAGCGCACCGGGACCAGTGCGCCGCCGCTCCCGAAGCCCGCCAAGGGCCGCCACACACGCCGCCGGGGCCAGCCGCCCTCCTGGCGCTCCTGAGGGTCGCCGTGGGTGTCGCACCCCCTCTCTAGGGTGACGGCATGTCGAAGCAACGGGTCGTGTTCCGCTGTCAGTCGTGCGACGGGCAGGCACCGCAGTGGGCGGGCCGGTGCCCCACGTGCGGGGCGTGGAACTCGCTGGTCGAGGAGCTGCAGCGTGCCGCCGGCCCCGCGGCCGGCGTGCGCACCGGCAGCGCGCCCCTGCCCATCGCCGATGTCGACGCCTCGGCTGCGGTGGCCCGGTCCACCGGCGTCGCCGAGCTCGACCGGGTGCTCGACGGGGGCATGGTGTCGGGGTCGGTCACGCTGCTCGGGGGTGAGCCCGGCATCGGCAAGTCCACCCTGCTGCTGCAAGCGGCCGCCGGGCTCACGGGCGGCGGCGCGCAGGTGCTCTACGTGTCCGCCGAGGAGTCGGCTGCGCAGGTGCGCGTCCGGGCCGACCGCCTCGGTGCGCTCCGGCCCAAGCTCTGGATGGTGGCCGAGTCGAGCCTCCCGGCCGTGCTCGCCGCCATCGACGAGGTGGCACCCGACGTGGTGGTGGTCGACTCCATCCAGACGGTGCACGACCCCGAGGTCGCCTCCTCTGCGGGCTCGGTCACGCAGGTGCGTGCCTGCGCCCAGGCGTTCGTCGAGCTGGCCAAGCAGCGGGGCGTCACGGTGGTGCTGGTGGGCCACGTCACCAAGGACGGCTCGCTCGCTGGCCCGCGCACGCTCGAGCACCTGGTCGACACCGTGCTGTCGTTCGAGGGCGACCGCCACCACGCGCTGCGCTTCCTGCGGGCCACCAAGCACCGCTTCGGCGCCACGCACGAGCTGGGCGTGTTCGAGATGGGCGAGAGCGGCCTGTCGGTCGTCGACGATGCCGCGGGGCTGTTCCTGGCCGACCGGCGTCCCGAGGTGTCGGGGTCCGCGGTCGTGCCGGTGCTCGAGGGCTCGCGGCCGCTGCTGGTCGAGCTGCAGGCCCTGGCCGCGCCCGTCGCCAACCCCACGGGCAGCCCGCACCGCTCGGTGCAGGGCGTCGACCGCAGCCGGGTCGACGTGGTGCTCGCCGTGCTGCAGCAGCACGTGGGCATCGCGGTCCACCAGGCCGACGTGTTCGTGTCGGTCGTCGGTGGGGTGCGGCTGGTCGAGCCCGGGGTCGACCTCGGGCTGGCGCTGGCCATCGCCTCGGCGATGTCGGGCGAACCGCTCCCGCCCGACCTCGTCGCGCTCGGTGAGGTCGGCCTCGGCGGCGAGGTCCGGCAGGTGCGCCACACCGATCGGCGGCTCGTCGAGGCCGCCCGGCTGGGGTTCGCCCGGGCCATCGTGCCCCGCCTGGCGCCCGAGGGCCCGGCGGGCATCGACCTCATCCGGGTCGACTCGGTGGGCGAGGCGGTCGCCGCCACGGGCCTGTCACACGTCGCTCGCCAGTAGGCTTGCGCCGTGGCTGCCCGGCGTAGTGCCGAACTCTCGCGAGCGATCGCGGCCGTCGCGCCCGGACAACCCCTCCGGGAAGGGCTCAACCGCATCCTGCTCGCCGGCATGGGCGCGCTCATCGTGGTCGGCGACGACCCCGAGGTGCTGAGCATCTGCTCCGGCGGCTTCCTGCTCGACGCCGCGTTCAGCCCCCAGCGGCTGTCGGAGCTGGCCAAGATGGACGGCGCGGTCATCCTGGCCGGCGACGCCAGCCGCATCGCCCGCGCCAACGTCCACCTCGTCCCCGACCCCGACCTGCCCACCTCCGAGACCGGCACCCGCCACCGCACGGCCGAGCGGGTGGCCCGGCTGCTCGACGTGCCGGTCATCTCCGTGTCCGAGCGCATGGCCTCGATCGCCCTCTTCGTGGGCGACCAGAAGTACCCCCTCGAGCCCATCCCACGGGTCCTCAACCGCGCCGACCAGGCCCTCCAGGCCCTCGAGCGCTACCGCACCCGGCTCGACGTCGTCACGGGGAGCCTCTCGGCGCTCGAGATCGAGGACCTCGTCACCGTGCGCGACATCGCCAGCGTGCTGCAGCGCGCCGAGATGGTGGTGCGCATCGCGGCCGAGGCCGAGGGCTACGTCGCGGAGCTGGGCGTCGACGGGCGCATGGTCCGCCTGCAGCTCGTCGAGCTCATGGGCGGGGTGCGCGACGAGCGGGCCCGCATCATCCGTGACTACCTGCCGGCCGACGGGTCGTGGACGGTCGACGACGCCATCTCCGTGCTCGCCAGCCTCGAGACCGACCAGCTGCTCGACCTGGGCAGCGTGGTGTCGGTGCTGCACCTCGAAGCCGGCTACGACGACCTCGACGTGCACCTGCAGCCCCGCGGGTTCCGGCTGCTGTCGCGCATCCCCCGCCTGCCGGAGCAGGTCATCGAGCACATCGTCGACCGCTTCGGGTCCCTGCACAAGCTCCTCCGGGCCAGCGTGGCCGACCTCGACGAGGTCGAGGGCGTGGGCGCGGCCAGGGCGAGAGCCATCAAGGACGGGCTCTCGCGCCTCGCCGAGACGAGCATCCTCGACCGCTACGCCTAAGGGGCCGCGGAGGGGGGGCGATGTGCGCCGGTCGACAGGGCGGCCCCTCAGGCGAAATTGCCCGTGCTTGCTGGGTCGGGCGAGCGAATCGGCTTCGGGCGGCTGCGCCGCGGCCACCTCTCCGCTCACCCTCCGGGCCCGTACGGCAGACTCGTCGGCATGCGCGTGACGTTGTCGACGACCACCCCGGCGGAGCTGTCGCTGCCCGACGGCACCCCCACCAGGGGCCTGGTGCTCCACCCCGACATCGGTGGCCTGCGGGCGCTGTTCGACGACCTCGGTGCCCGGCTCGCGGCCGAGCACGGCTGGGCGGTGTGCGCGCCCGAGCCGTTCCCGGGTCGCGAGGACCTGCCGATCCCCGACCGCATGGCCGCCATGGCGGGCGTCACCGATGCCGACCACCTGGCCCTGCTGGGCGCGGCGGCCGACCTGCTCGAGGAGCGGGGCATCGGCCCCATCGGCGTGCTCGGCTTCTGCATGGGCGGCATGTATGCGCTCAAGGCCGCAGCGCTCGGCGGCACGCCCGTGGCCGGGCGCTTCGACCGGGCGGTGTCGTTCTACGGCATGATCCGGGTGCCGGAGGCCTGGCGCGGCCCCGGCCAGCGCGATGCCGTCGACCTCATCCGTGACGAGGGCGCCTGCCCGGTGCTGGCGGTCATCGGCACGCTCGACGCGTTCACGCCTCCGGTCGACGTCGACGACCTCGAGGCCACCGGTGCCACGGTGCTGCGCTACGAGGGCGCCGAGCACGGCTTCGTGCACGATGCCAGCCGACCGGCGCACCGTCCCGACGCCGCCGCCGACGCCTGGCGCCGCGTCGCCGAGTTCCTCACCGATTGACTGAACCAGAAGCGCGTGTGACGCGCGCATTCGGTGCCGTGAATCGAACTAGCGGGCGCGGCGCTCGAGCTCGTCGCGCTTGACGATGCGGTAGCGACGGTCGGCCTGGTCGATCCAGCCGAGGCGCACGAAGCTGGCGATGGCCTTGTTGACGCGCTCGCGGGAGGCGCCGACCATGCCGGCCAGCTCCTCCTGGGTGATGGGGAGGGTGAACTCCTCGGCATCGCCGGCCAGCTCGAGGAGGCGCTTGGCGGTGCGCCCGGTGACGTCGAGGAAGACCGAGTCGGCCAGCGCCACGTCGGTGGTGCGGATGCGGTTGGCGAGCAGCGTGACGACGTCCCACAGCAGGGCGGGGCGAGCCTCGTAGGTGGTGCGCAGCGGGTCGTAGGGGAAGACCAGCACCTCGGACGGCTCGAGGGCACGGGCCTCGGCGGAGCGGCCGTGGCCGTCGAACAGCCCCATCTCGCCGAACAGGTCGCCCCGCTCCATGAGGGCGACCATGGACTCGCGGCCGTCGACCGACTTGTTGGCGATGGCGATGCGCCCGGAAAGCACGACGAACAGCTCGGCCGGCTCGTCGCCCTCGGTGAAGATCACGTCGTTGCGGAAGAGGGAGCGGCGCGCCGACGACTCGGCCAGCTGGGCGAGTTCTTCCGGCGTGAACTCCTGGAAGAGCTCGACCGAGGCGAGGAGCGTGGTGTCGACCATCACGGCGGATCGTACCCGGGTTCGAGGCCCGAGAGGAGAGGGGGAGCCGGGTACCTCCTGATGACGGCCTGTAGCCTCGCTCGCCCATGACGAGTTCGCCCCCTTCCGCCCACGTTCCCGGCCCGGTGTGGGCCGTGGTGGTGGCCGGGGGCTCCGGGAGCCGGTTCGGCGCCCTGAAGCAGTACGAGCCGTTGGGGGGCCGACGCGTGCTCGACTGGTCGCTCGACGTCGCCCGCTCGGCGTGCGACGGGGTGGTGCTGGTGGTGCCCGAGGAGCAGGTCGACGCGCCCGAACCGCTGGCCGACGTGGTCGTCGGCGGTGCCGCGACGCGGTCGGGCTCGGTGCGCGCCGGGCTGGCCGTGGTGCCCGACGAGGCGGGAGTGGTGCTGGTGCACGACGCCGCCCGCCCACTGGCCAGCCGGGCGCTCTTCGGGACTGTGGTCGACGCCATCGCCGCAGGCGCCGACGCCGCGGTCCCGGCCGTGGCGGTCACCGACACGCTGCGCCGGCTCGACGGGTCGCCGGTCGACCGGTCCGAGCTGGTGGCGGTGCAGACGCCGCAGGGCTTCCGTGCGGCGGCGCTGCGCGCGGTCCATGCGTCGGAGCCGGAGGCCACCGACGACGCTTCCCTCATCGAGGCCGCGGGAGGCTGCGTGGTAGTGGTGCCCGGCGAGGTGCGCAACCGCAAGGTCACCGAGCCCGACGACCTGGTCATGGCCGAGGCGCTCCTCGCGGTGGGACGGTCGTGAGCGAGGTCCGCGTCGGCCAGGGGTTCGACGTGCACCCGTTCACCGACGACCCGGCGCGCCGCCTGGTGCTGGGCGGGGTCACGTTCGAGGGCCCGGGCCTGGTAGGCCACAGCGACGCCGACGTGGTGGCGCACGCCTGCGCCGAGGCGCTGCTCGGTGCCGCGGGTCTCGGCGACCTTGGTGCGCTCTTCCCCGACACCGACCCGCAGTGGGCGGGCGCCGACAGTGTCACCCTGCTGGCCGACGTGGCCTCACGGGTCCGGGCCGAAGGCTGGGAGCCGGGCAACGTCGACTGCTCCGTGCTCACCGAGCAGCCCAAGCTGGCGCCGGCGCGTGCCGAGATGCAGCGTCTGCTGTCGGGTGCCGTGGGTGCGCCGGTCACCGTGAAGGGGCGGAGGCCCGAGGGGCTCGGCGCGCTGGGGCGGGGCGAGGGTGTTGCCTGCTTTGCCGTGGCGGTGCTCACCCGCGGCTGACCGCGCCAGACTGCAGCACCACGAGAACGACGAGAGGGAACCCACGATGAGCCCACGCAAGCCGGCGCCGAAGCGGGGCACGCCCACGTCGGGCGCCGCCCGTCCGGCCCGCGGGAAGCCCGCAGGCGCCAAGGGCGGTCCTGGTCCCCGTCCCAAGCCACGGTCGCGGTCGGGCACCGACACCCGTGCCCCGGCAGCGCCGCGCGTCGGTGGTGGCGTGCGCAGCGCCCCGCACCCTGCGTCGAGCAAGAACCGGGGTGTCGGCGGCGAGCAGGTCGAGGGCCGGCATGCCGTGCGCGAGCTGCTCCTGGCCGGTCAGCGGCAGGTGCGGGAGATCCTGGTGTCGCGCGACCTCGACGACGCCGAGATCATCAACGACATCGTGGAGCTGGCCGACGACGCCCACGTGCCGATCCGTGAGGTCAGTCGCAACCGCCTCGACGGCCAGGCCCGCACCGACGCCCCACAGGGGGTCATCGCCCGCGCCGAGTCGCTGCGCGAGTGGGACCTCGACGACCTCGCCCGGCCCGCCGGCGGCAAGGTGCCGTTCCTGCTGGCGCTCGACGGGGTCACCGACCCGGGCAACCTCGGCGCGCTCCTGCGCAGTGCCGAGTGCGCCGGCGTCACGGGGGTCGTGCTCCCCAAGCACCGCTCGGTGCATGTCACGCCTGCCGTCACCAAGGCGGCGGCCGGGGCCATCGAGCACCTGCCCATAGCGCTGGTGGGCGGGCTGCCGTCGGGCCTGGGCCGCCTGCGCGACCTCGGCGTGTGGTCGGTCGGCCTCGACATGACCGGTGAGCGCACCCTCTGGGAGGTCGCGTCGCTCACCGAACCTGTGGTGCTGGTGCTCGGCGCCGAGGGCAAGGGCCTCAGCCGCCTCACCCGGCAGCGCTGTGACCAGGTCGCCCGCATCCCGCTGCGCGGCCGCTTGGCGTCGCTCAACGTGTCGGTCGCCGGTGCGCTGGCCTGCTTCGAGGTGACGCGCGCCCGGGAGACCGCGGCGACGGGCTGAGCCCTCCGAACCGTGGGTCGGTCAGAACGGCTCCCGTTCGTGGCACGGGCCCGAGGAAGGACTGTTGACCCTGGCCCGGACCCTCGGGCGGGC
>JADGOP010000040.1 GCA_017882935.1 Actinomycetota bacterium | reverse complement strand
GCCGCGCACCCCGACCCGGCTGGTCCCGCTGCCGCCGAGCCCGTCGACGAGGATGCCGTGGCTGGTGGTCGACCTCACGGCGTTGGCCGACACGCGTGCATCGACCGCACCCGAGGAGATGCGGATGCCCACTGCCCTGATGGCTCCGCCGGTGCCGTCGACGATGTTGCCCTGGACGAGCGAGCCCGCGCCGCCCGCCACGGCGATGCTGTCGCCACCCGCGCCGGAGATCTCGTTGTGGAGGATCGAGGCCCGGTCGGCTCCCTCGACGCTGATGCCCGCAGCGCCGGCGCCCCGCACGAGGACCCGGTCCACGACTGCACCGGGTGCCCCCACCCGCACGGCAGACCCACCCGAGCCGAGCAGATCGCAGGACTGGAGCGTGGCGTCGGTCGCCGCCGACGCGACCACCACGGTCGATCCCGACGTGCCGTTGGCGTCGAGCAGCACCTGGCGGACGGTGACGTTGGGTGCGGCGATGGTGAGCAGGTCGGCCGCCGACCCCGGGACGAGCCGGATGACCGAGCCCACGCCACAGCCGACCATGGTGCACCTCTGGCTGATGGCGAGCGGCCCGACCAGGTAGGTGCCCGAGCCCACGAACACGGCCCCGGCGTTCCCGGCCGCCAACGTGATGGCGGCGGTGAAGCAGGCGGTGTCGTCGGCCACGCCGTCGCCCACCGCGCCGAGGTCGCGCACGCTCACGACGAACGGGGTCGTGGTGGTCGCGGCGGCGTCGGCCGGGAGCGCGTTGCCGGTCAGCCACGCGCCGGCACCCGCCGCGAGGCCGCCGCCGATGAAGGCGCGGCGTGCGAGCGGCTGGTGGCTACCCGACGATGAGCTCACAACCCACCCCCGATGTGCTCGCCTGCAGGTACACGTTGGTGGCGTCGCTGGCCGCGGCCTGCCACACCGAGCCCGCCGAGGTGGGGGTGATGGCCACGCTCAGCGGCACGTAGGGCAGGCCGTGGGCGACCGCCGTGGCGTTGGTGCCGACCGTGACCGCATGGATGCACCGGAGCGGCAGTGAGGTGGTGCCTCCGCTCAGCGTCGCCCCCACCAGGGACAGGCCGGTGGTGGTGTTGCCGCCGAGCTGGTTGCCCGAGAGCACCACGCCGTCGAGCAGGCCTGTGGCGCTGATGCCCTTGGCCTGCCCGCTGCACACGTTGTCGGCCACCACGCTGCGCGCCGTGCCGTTGGCGCCGCCGAGCGTGATGCCGGCGGAGGTGTTCTGCGTGCAGACGTTGCCGGTGACCACCACATCGGTCGTGCCCGAGGCGTCGACGCCGGTGGCCCCGCAGCCACTGACCGTGTTGGCGTCGACGACGACGCTGCTGCTGGCCCCCACGACGATGCCCCGGCCGAGGCAGCCCGCCACTGCGTTGCCCGCCAGCGACACCCGCTGGGCCTGCTGCACCACCACGCCGTCGGCGCCGATCGACGACACGTCGTTGCCACTGACCGTGATGTTGCTCACCGGGGCGCTGTCGGACGTGATGCCGATGCCCACCCCGCCGGCGGCGCTGGTGCTGCCGCCGACGCGGTTGTCGGACACCGTGACCCCGGTGGCGCCGTCGACGACGATCCCGGCCGGCCCGTGGCCCGCAGGGACGGCGATGTCGTTGCCGATGACCGTGGTGGCGTTGTTCGCGCTGCCGTTGCCGGTCAGCCGGATGCCGGCAGACCCCGAGCCGCTGATGCGGTTCCCCATGACGGAGGTCTGGGGCCCGCTCACGGCGATCGCGTCGGTGGCGGCGCCGGAGACCACGTTTCCGGCGATGATCACGCCGGTGCCGGCGGAGGTGATGGCGGGATCGGAGGCCCCGGTGATCTCGCAGTCGACGATGCGCACCCGGGTGGCGGCGGCGAGGACCTGGATGCCGCCGCCGTCGAGGTGGAGGGACTGGAGGGTGACGTGGGTGCCGGAGGTGCTGAGCAGCGCGCCCGTCGTGCCCGCAGCGCGGCGCAGCACCGAGCCCGGGCCGGCTCCGACCAGCAGCACGCCCGCAGGCACCGTGAGCGGGCCCACTACGTAGATGCCCGGCGGCACGTCGATCCTCCCGACCGTGGCCAGGCCGGCGTTGTCGAGCGCCGCCTGGAAGGCCGCGGTGTCGTTGTTGACGCCGTCGCCCTTGGCTCCCTGGGTCATCACCGAGACCAGCGGCAACGTGCGCGGGACGTTGACCGGTGGCGGCGCGACGGTGGTGGTCGTGGTGGTCGGCGGCATGGCGCGGTGCTCGTTCGAACAGCGTCTGGGGCTTGCGGCGACCCACAAGTGGCCCGGATGCCGCCCAGTGCTCATCGGCTGTCCGGAGCCTGACCTGGAGCGATCGGGGCTGGGGCGTCGTCTTGCCGGGCGTTCGCAGCCCGGAAGTAGTATCTGACGACTCATCAGATCTCTTCACGGAGGCAACGCGTCCCATGGGCATCCTCGACGGCAAGGTCGCCATCGTCACCGGCGCGGGCCACGGCATCGGCCGTGGTCACGCACTCGAGCTCGCCAAGCACGGCGCCAAGGTGGTCGTCAACGACCTCGGGGTGTCGGTGTCGGGCGAAGGTGGTGGCAAGGACGCCGACCTCACCGTCGACATCATCACCTCGCGGGGTGGTGAGGCCGTCGGCAACTACGAGAACGTGGCCGACTACGAGGGTGCGGGCCGCATGATCCAGCAGGCCGTCGACACCTACGGCAAGCTCGACATCCTGGTGAACAACGCCGGCATCGTGCGCGACTCGGCGATCTGGAACATGAGCGAGGCCGACTTCGACTCGGTGCTCACGGTGCACGTCAAGGGCACGTGGGCGCCCAGCAAGCACGCCGCGGTGTACTTCCGCGACCGCTCCAAGTCGGGCGAGGCCTTCGCCGGCCGCATCATCAACACCACGTCCGGTGCCGGCCTGGTCGGGAACTTCGGCCAGACCAACTACGCCACCGCCAAGGCGGGCATCGCCGGGCTCACCCAGACGCTCAGCCTCGAGCTGTTCAAGCTCGGCGTCACCGTGAACTGCGTCGGGCCCGCGGCGGCCACCCGCATCACCGGCACCATGCCCAACGCCCCCAAGGTCATCGAGGCCGACGAGGTCCCCGACGACGAGTTCAACCCCATGGACCCGTCGACCTCCTCGCCGCTCGTCGCCTGGCTCGCCAGCGATGAGTCGCAGCACATCACCGGTCAGATCATCCGGGCCGTCGGCGACAAGATCGTGCTCATGAAGGGCTGGGCCGACGGCCCGACGATCAGCACCAAGAAGCGCTGGGACGCCGAGAAGCTCGGCCAGCAGCTCGCCACCGACGTCTTCTTCACCCGCGCCCCGGGCCTGCGCTACTAGCCCGGAAGCACCCAGCGCACCCCCTTCTCTCGTTCTGCGTGCGAAAACCGTCGCTCAGCGACGCGATCCGCACGTAGAACGGTTCGTCAGGAGCGAGCTCGAGACCGTGGACTTCAGCTTCAGCGACGAGGACGAGGCGTTCCGGGCAGAAGCGCGGGCGTGGCTCACCGAGCAGCTCGAGGGCCGCTTCGCGGGCGTGCGGGGCCGCGGCGGCCCGGGCGACGAGCACGCCCTCTACGAGGAGCGCCTCGAGTGGGAGCACGCGCTGGGCGCCGCGGGCTGGACGTGCGTGGGCTGGCCCAAGGAGCACGGCGGCCGCGACCTGTCGCTCTACCAGCAGGTGATCTGGTTCGAGGAGTACGCCAGGGCCTCCGGGCCGGGGCGCCTCGGGCACATCGGCGAGACGCTCGCGGGGCCCACCATCATCGCCTTCGGCAGCCCGGAGCAGCAGGAGCGCTTCCTGCCCGGCATCCTCGCGGGCACCGAGCTGTGGGCGCAGGGCTACTCCGAGCCCAACGCCGGGTCCGACCTCGCCAACGTGCAGACCCATGCCGAGCGCGACGGCGACGAGTGGGTGATCACCGGGCAGAAGGTGTGGACGTCGCTGGCGCACTGGGCGCAGTGGGCGTTCGTGCTGTGCCGCACCGACCGCGAGGCGCCGAAGCACAAGGGCATCTCGTACCTGCTCGTGCCCCTGCAGCAGGACGGGGTGGAGATCCGGCCCATCCGCCAGGTCACCGGCACCTCCGAGTTCAACGAGGTGTTCTTCGACGGCGCCCGCACCGCGGTGGCCAACACCGTCGGCGCCGAGAACAACGGCTGGAAGGTCGCCATGGGCACCCTGGCGTTCGAGCGGGGCGCGTCGACCCTCGGCCAGCAGCTCGAGTTCCAGAACCAGCTCGACCACGTCACCGCGCTGGCCCGCGCCAACGGTCGCAGCGACGACCCCACCTTCCGCCAGCGGCTCGCCGACGCCTGGATCGGCCTGCGGGTGATGCGGTGGAACACGCTGCGGGTGCTGTCCGCGGCCGGCGCCGAGCTGCCCCGCGAGGCCATGATCACCAAGCTGTTCTGGGCCAACTGGCACCGCGACCTCGGCGAGCTGGCCATGGACGTGCTCGGTCCGCACGCCGATCTGGCCGAGCCCGAGCCCGGCTACGAGCTCACCGCGCTCCAGCGCCTGTTCCTGTTCACCCGGTCCGACACCATCTATGCGGGGTCGAACCAGATCCAACGCAACATCATCGGCGAGCGGGCCCTCGGGCTCCCGCCCGAACCCAGAGCCTGAGGTCCCCATGCCCGCCCCCACCCCTGACTACGTCGCGCCGCACGGCCTGCTCGCCGGCAAGACCGTGCTCGTCACCGCCGCCGCGGGCACCGGCATCGGCTTCGCGGTCGCGAAGCGAGCCGTCGAGGAGGGCGCGCAGGTCCTCATCTCCGACATCCACGAGCGCCGGCTCGGCGAGGCCGCCGACCGGCTGGCCGAGGTCAACGGCACCCGACCGGCCACGGCGCTCTGCAACGTCACCGTCGAGGACGACGTGCAGCGGCTGTTCGACACCGCCATCGCCGAGCTGGGCCACGTCGACGTGCTCATCAACAACGCCGGGCTGGGTGGCACGGCCAACGTGGTCGACATGACCGACGACCAGTGGAACGTGGTGCTCGACGTCACCCTCAACGGCACCTTCCGCGCCACCCGGGCGGCGTTGCGCCACATGCTGCCCCGCCAGTCCGGGGTCATCGTCAACAACGCGTCGGTGCTCGGCTGGCGCGCCCAGGAGGGCCAGGCCCACTACGCCGCTGCGAAGGCCGGCGTCATGGCCCTCACCCGCTGTGCCGCCATCGAGGCCGCGCACGACGGGGTGCGCATCAACGCGGTGGCGCCGAGCCTCGCCATGCACCCGTTCCTGGCCAAGGTCACCAGCGACGAGCTGCTGGCCGAGCTCGAGCAGCGGGAGGCCTTCGGGCGGGCGGCCGAGCCTTGGGAGGTCGCCAACGTGATGGTGTTCCTCGCCAGCGACTACAGCACCTACCTCACCGGCGAGGTCGTGTCGGTGTCGTCCCAGCGGGCGTGAGGAGCGACATGGCCATCACCACCTTCGACGGCATCGACCAGGTGCGTGCCGCCGTCGGCACCCACCTCGGCTACAGCGCCTACACCGAGGTCACGCAGGAGCGCGTCGACCAGTTCGCCGACGCCACCGGCGACCACCAGTGGATCCACGTCGACGTGGAGCGGGCCCGGGCCGAGTCGCCGTTCGGCGGCCCCATCGCCCACGGCTACCTCACCCTGGCGATCTCCAACGAGCTGCTGCCGCAGATCCTCGAGGTGCGGGGCGTGTCGCTCGGCGTGAACTACGGCGTCGACCGGATCCGCTTCCCGGCCCCCGTGCCGGTGGGCTCGCGTCTGCGGGCCGGCGCCGAGCTGGTCGACGTCAGCGACGTGAAGGGCGGCATCCAGACCCTGGTGCGCATCACCCTCGAGGTCGAGGGCGGCACCAAGCCGGTCTGCATCATCGACTCCCTGAGCCGCTACCTCGCCTGAAGGTGCCGATGCGTGTCCGCACGTGGTTGCTCAGCAACCATCCGGGGACGCGAGATGGGGGAGCGGGTGGTCAGCGGACGAGCAGGACCGACGAGCCGTGGCCGAAGAGGCCCTGGTTCGCCGTGATGCCGGCCTTGGCGCCCTCGACCTGGCGGCCCGACGCCTGGCCCCGCAGCTGCCACGTGACCTCGCACACCTGGGCGATGGCCTGGGCGGGCACGGCCTCGCCGAAGCAGGCCAGCCCACCGCTGGTGTTGACGGGGATGCGGCCGCCCAGGGTGGTGTCGCCGTCGTTGAGCAGCTTCTCGGCCTCGCCGGCCTTGCAGAGGCCGAGGTCCTCGTACCAGTCGAGCTCGAGGGCGCACGACAGGTCGTAGACCTCGGCCAGGCTCAGCTCGTCGGGACCGATGCCGGCCTCCTCGTATGCGGCGTGGGCGATGCTCGCCTTGAACGGCCGCTCGGGGATGGCCGCGACCGCCGACGAGTCGGTGGCGAGGTTGGGCATCTCGATGATGGTGTTCGGGTAGGCGGGCGTGACGGTGGAGATGGCCGCGACGCGCACCGGGTTGGTGGTGTGCCTCCGGGCGTACTCGAGGGAGCAGAGCACCACCGCGGCACCACCGTCGGACGTGGCGCAGATCTCAAGCAGGCGCAGCGGGTCGGCCACCATCGGCGAGGCGAGCACCTCCTCGACGGAGGTCTCCTTGCGGTACCGGGCGTAGGGGTTGGCCAGGCCGTGCCGGGCGTTCTTGACCTTGACCTTGGCGAAGTCGGTGTCGGTCGCGCCGTGGAGGTCGACCCGGCGCCGGGCGTAGAGCGCGAAGTAGGTGGGGTTGGTGATGCCGCCCAGCCGGAAGCGCAGCCAGTCGGGGTCGTCGGGGCGGTCGCCGGCGTTCGGGGCCAGGAACCCCTTCGGGGTGGTGTCGGCGCCGACCACGAGGGCCACGTCGCACAGGCCCGCCAGGATGCGGGTGCGGGCGGCCTCCATGGCGGTGGCGCCCGACGCGCAGGCGGCGTAGGACGAGGCCACGCGGCACCCCGTCCAGCCGAGCGCCTGGGCGAAGGTCGCCCCGGAGACGTAGCCCGGATAGCCGTTGCGCATGGTGTCGGCGCCCGACACGAACTGGACGTCGGTCCAGGCGATGCCGGCGTCGTCGAGGGCGGCCTCGGCGGCGGCGATGCCGTACTCCACGAAGTTGCGGCCCCACTTGCCCCAGGGGTGCATCCCGACCCCGAGGACGGCCACGTCGTTCTTCCCGGTCATGACGACGCTCCTTCGGAGGTGACGGGTTGCCAGCGCCAGATCTGGTAGTCGTGCTCGTCGTCGGAGAAGAGCGTGCCCACGGTGACCTCGACCTCGTCGCCGACCTTCAGCTGGTCGACGCCGACGCCGGGGACGACCTGGCCGAGGATGACCAGCCCCTCGTCGGCGAGCTCGACCGCGGCGATGGCGAAGGGCTCGAAGCTCTCGCCCGGCACCACGAAGGGCGGGGGCGGCTGGTACTGGGCGTCGGTGTAGGACCAGATCTTGCCGCGGCGCGACAGGGGCGCGTCGACGAACTCGGCGCCCCGGCAGCGGGGGTTGGCGCACCAGCCCGAGCGCTTCGGGAACAGGAACGTGCCGCAGGACGTGCAGCGGCTCCCGATGAGCGCCGGCTCGCCGTCGAGCGTGAACCAGCCCTCGGCCCCGAGCGCGTGCACGCGTGTCCTGGTGGTCATCTCGTCTCCTCCGGCACCCATGTCTGACGACCCGTCAGAAGTGGGCTCACTGTAGTCGCCCGGGTCGGATGGCCGGTAGGGCCGCTACTCCATGGCCAGGGCGCGCAGCGGGTCGAGCCGGGCCGCCCGCCAGGCCGGGAGGATGGCGGCGAGCACGCCCACCAGCGACCCGAGGACGAACACGATGACGAGCGTGGTGACCGGGAAGGCGAGTGCCGTGAGGTTGGACGATCCCGAGATGGAGTGCATCACCGCCGCGCCCAGGCCGATGCCGAGCACCATGCCCACCACGGTCCCGGTCATGGCGATGAGGACGGCCTCGACGCGGATGCTGGTGCGCACCTGCTTGCGACTCATGCCCACCGCGCGCAGCAGTCCCAGCTCGTGGGTGCGCTCGAGGATGGACAGGCCGAGGGTGTTGACCACGCCGAACACCGCGATGATGACGGCGAAGGCGAGCAGCGCGTAGATGATCTTGAGGAGCCCGGCCATCTGCGCGGCCTGCTCGTCCTTGAACTGGGCCGCGTTGTTCACCTTGGCGGTGGGGTTGTCGGCCGTGAGCTGCGAGAGCACCTCCCGGGACTGGGCCTCGGTCTGACCGGGCTTCGCAGCGATGAAGATGACCTGCGACTGCAGCACCGGGAGCGCTCCGGTGAGCGCCTTGTTGGAGGCGAACATCGGGGTGCGGAACGGCTGGTCCTTGAAGATGGCCTTGACGGTGAACGGGTGCGTCGTGCCGTTGAGGTAGGTGAGGACGACCTTCGACCCGAGCGACCAACTGTGGTTCTTGGCCGTGCTGCGCGAGACCGCGAGGCCGGTGTCGCCGATGGTGGTGAAGTTCCCCTCCTGGACCTGGACGTCGTAGACCGCGGGCAGGTTCTTGGGGTTGGTGCCGATGGCGATCAGGCCGCTCTTGCCCACCTGGACGGGCACGTAGCTGAGCCCGGCCACCGTGCCGACACGCGGGTCGTTGGTGAGGGTGTCGAGCAGCGTCGACGGCAGGCCGTTGCCCGTGGACTCGACCACGAACTGGCCCTTGAAGTTGCTGTCGATGAGCTTGTTGATCGACGCCAGGGCCGAGGCGGCGAACACGCTGATGCCCGCCACGAGGAATACCCCGATCATGAGCGCCGACGCGGTGGACGAGGTGCGCCGCGGGTTGCGCAGCACGTTCTGCTCGCCGAGCTGGGCGGAGATGCCGCCGAGGGCGCGGGCCGGCCGGCCGAACAGGCGACCCAGGAGGGTGGCGACGACGGGGCCGAAGGTGACCGCGCCGATGAGGCACAGCGCGGCGCCGAGACCGACCAGACCCACGGTCTTGCCGAGGGCGCCGAACGTGGTGGCGATGATCCCCAGGAGCAGGAAGCCGGCGCCGACCAGGGCGCGCAGGGGACGGCCGGACACTGGCTCGGCCGCGGTCTCGCGCATGGCGGCGACCGGCGCGACCTTCGAGGCCCTCCGGGCGGGGAAGAGCGCCGACAGCACGGTGATGCCGATGCCGATGCCGAACGCCACCACGATGGTGGTGGGCTTGACGACCGCCGCCGTGGTGTTGGTGCCGCCGGCGATCAACTTGAGCAGCGCCTGCGACAGCACGATGCCCAGCACGAGTCCCAGCACGGACGCGATGGCGCCCACGACCGCGGCCTCGACCACCACCGAGGCGAGCACCTGGCGCCGGCTCGCGCCGAGCGCGCGCAGCAGCGCCAGCTCCCGGGTGCGCTGCGCGACGAGGATCGAGAAGGTGTTGGCGATGATGAAGGCCCCGACCACCAGCCCGACAGCCGCGAACACCAGCAGGAAGATGGAGAAGAACGACAGGCCCTGCTTGATGCGGTCCTGCTGCTCCTTGGCCGCGTCCTTGCCGGTGATCGTCTGGGTGGTGCTCGGCAGCACCTTGGAGATGTTCTGCACCAGCTGCTGCTGGCTGACCCCGGGCTTCGCCTCGACGCGGATCTCGCCGAACTTGCCGGGGGTGCCGTTGACGGTCTGCGCCTGCTTGGTGGTGAACAGCACCTGGCTGGCCCCGCCCGCGCTGTCGGACGTGCCGAACTTGGCGATGCCCACCAGCTTCACGTTGACCGTGCCGGTCGGGGTGAGCACCTCGAAGACGTTGCCGAGCTTGTAGCCCGTCTGGTCGGCCGAGTACTTGTCGATGACCACCTCGCCCCCGACCTGGGGCGCACGTCCGGAGTAGAGGCGGTAGGGGTTGAGCGCGGGGGAGTCGACCCAGGCGCCGCCGAGCGTGGGCGCGCCACGGTTGGGGTTGCCGAGGGCCTTGCCGTTCTTGCCCACGATCTGGGCGTAGCCCGAGCTGGTGCCACCGGCGGAGACCGAGCCTGCCACGGCCGCCACGCCGGGAACCTTCGCGATCTGGGGCACGAAGGTGTCGGAGATGAGGCCGCGGGTGGTGCCGCTGCCGGCGCCCTCGATGCTGACCTTCACGACCGTGGAGCTGCGGACCACTGCGTCGGTGCCGTGGTAGACGTCGCTGAAGAGGTTGTCGAACGTGGCGCCCAACGTGTCGGTGAGCACCAGCGTGCCGGAGGTGAACGCCACGCCGAGCAGCACGGCCAGGCCCGTGGCGACGAGGCGCAGCTTCCGCCTCGAGATGTTCGCGAGGATCGTCCGGAACACGGTGTCAGCTCTCCCCGTAGCGCTTCATGCGGTCGAGCACGCTCTCGGCGGTGGGGTTCACGATCTCGTCGCTGACGTGGCCGTCGGAGAGGAACACGGCGCGGTCGGCGTAGCCGGCGGCGCCCGGGTCGTGGGTGACCATGATGATCGTCTGGCCGTACTCGTCGACGGCGCGGCGCAGGAAGCGCAGGATCTCGCCGCCCGCCTTCGAGTCGAGGTTGCCGGTGGGCTCGTCGGCGAAGATGATGTCGGGCCGCGACACCAGGGCCCGGG
>JADGOP010000039.1 GCA_017882935.1 Actinomycetota bacterium | reverse complement strand
CGGGCCGGGCGGTGCGCTTCCTCGGCAAGAAGGAGGTGTTCGACGCGCCGATCGTGGGGCAGATCGCCACCGCCATGGGCGGCATCCGCGTCGAGCGCGGGTCGGGCTCCGACGTGCCGCTCGACCTCGCGGCCGACGCCATCGCGGGTGGCGAGATGGTCGGCATCCTGCCGCAGGGCACCATCCCGCGCGGCGAGGCCTTCTTCGACCCGCACCTCGAGGGGCGCTGGGGCGCAGCCAAGCTGGCGGCGCGCACCGGCGCGCCGGTGATCCCCGTGGGCATCTGGGGCTCGGAGCTGGTGTGGCCGCGCTCGTCGCGGGTCCCCAACGTCCTCAACCTCACGCACCCGCCCACCGTCCAGGTGCGCGTCGGGCCACCGGTCGACATCAAGGGCCGCAGCGCCGACGCCGACACCAAGCGCATCATGGCGGCCATCTCGTCCCTGCTCCCTGCCGAGTCGCGGCGCCCGCACGTGCCGACGGCCGACGAGTTGCAGCGGTCGAAGCCCCCGGCCTGAGCTGCGGCGGTCGGCCGCCCGGCCTCAGCCCGGTTCCTCCAGGAAGGCCACGCGCACCTGGTTCTTGCCCTGGGCCTTGCCCTCGCGCAGCACCCGGTCGGCTTCGTCGAGCAGCACGTCGGCGCTGGCGCGACCCGAGCGGTCGATGGCCACGCCGATGCTGCAGCCGATGGTGGCGAGCCGGCCGTGCGCCTCGATGGCGGGTTGGATCGCGGCCAGGATGCGGTTGGCGACCGTGATCGCGACCTCGGGGGCCGAGAGGTCCTCGATGAGCACGGCGAACTCGTCCCCGCCGAGGCGCGCCGCGAGGTGGGCGCCGACGGTCTCGCGCAGCCGGCCGGCGACCGTGGCGAGCACCTCGTCGCCGGCGCGGTGGCCGAAGCGGTCGTTCACGGGCTTGAAGTCGTCGAGGTCGCAGTAGAGGACCGCCCGCCCGGTGCCGTTGTGCCGGTCGAGGCGGTTCTGGAACTCGCTGCGGTTGGTGAGCCCGGTCAGGCGGTCGTGGGTGCCGTCCCACGCCAGCATCCGCTGCTGTCCCTCCCACCGCAGCGCCAGCTGGGCCAAGCGGACGGCGCGGTCGACGTCGGCCCGGTAGAGCGCGCCGGGAGGGCCGGGGAGGATGTGCCACACGAGGAGGGCCGCGGTGGTGGGCTCGTCGGGTGCCACCCGCACGGGCGCCAACCAGCACGAACGCATCCCGGCGGCGAGGGCGTCGGCCCGCGTGAGCGGGTCGAGCGCGTCGAACAGGTCGACGATGTCGGCGTTGGACCTGAGTGCGTCGTAGATGGCGTCGCGGTCGGCGGTGCGCGGGGCGGGGAGGTGGAGGGGGCCCATGGCGCCGGCGACCTGGCCGAAGCCCACGCCGTCCCACTCGCTCGCGAGCACGGCCGTGGCCTCGGCGATGTCGTGCTCGAGGAGGGACGCCAGCCGGGTCAGGGCGAGCTTCGGGTTGTCACCCTCGAGGATGGCGTCGATGGCGTCGCTCATGGCCTGGGAGCCGCCGGCACGGTGCAGGAGGACGACGATGCCGTCGATCCCCGTGCGCTCGGGCGACGAGGCCTCGATGTCGAGCGCCATCACCGAGCCGTCGGCGCAGCGCACGAAGGCGCGCATCGGGCCCCCGACCCACGCAAGAGCGTCCGAGTTGACGAACAGGTCGTCGATGCCCGCCGCGGCGACCTCCAGGCTCTCGGGGGTGAGCAGGTCGACGATGCTGCGCCCCAACCAGTCCTGAGGGTCCCAGCCGAGCAGCTCGGTGATCGACTCGCTCGCGTAGAGCAGGGTGAGCGAGGCGTCGATGACGATGTACGGGCTGACGGCGCTCTCGACCAGGGCGCGGAAAAACGCGTCGGAGCCGACCACGTGTCGACGTGGCTCGCCGCCCGAACCCGTGTTCGCCATGACTCTCCCCGCGATTCGTTCGCGCCTCGAACGAATCCCTCCACCCTCTGTAACGGCCCAACTCTCGATGAAGTTGAGGATAGGAGGCTCGCGCACCGACGCTGGCCAGCTCAGGAGCGTTCAGCTGATCGCGTTGCGGCGGATGATGTTGAGCGCCCCACCGGCGCGGAACCACTCGATCTGCTCGGGCGACAGCGTTTGGGTGGCCTCGAAGTCGACGGTGGACCCGTCGGGGTGGACCACCTGGCACCGCACCGGCACCCCGGGGGCGAGATCGGCGAGCCCGAGCACGTTGATGCGGTCGTCCTCGCCGATCAGGTCGTAGGAGGCGGGGTCGGCGAAGGTGAGCGCCAGCATGCCCTGCTTCTTGAGGTTGGCCTCGTGGATGCGGGCGAACGAGCGGGCGAAGATGACCTTGCCGCCACGGAACCGGGGCTCCATGGCCGCGTGCTCGCGGGAGCTGCCCTCGCCGTAGTTCTCGTCGCCGACGGCGACCCAGCTCTGGCCCGCCTCGTGCAGGTGCTTGGCGATGTCGGGGTAGGTGCGGGTGGTGCCGTCGAGCGGGTCCTTGCCACTGCCGGCCTCACCCGTGAAGGCGTTGACGGCGCCGGCGAAGAGGTTGCCGGAGATGTTCTCGAGGTGGCCGCGGTACTTGAGCCAGGGGCCGGCCATGGAGATGTGGTCGGTGGTGCACTTGCCCTGGGCCTTCATGAGCACCGGCAGACCGAGGTAGTCGTTGCCGTCCCACGCCGCGAATGGCTCGAGGAGCTGGAGCCGGTCGCTGGTGGGCGACACCGCGACGCTGACCGTCGAACCGTCGGCGGGGGGCGCCTGGAAGGTGGCCTCGCCCGGGTCGAAGCCCTTGGCGGGGAGCTGCTCGCCGACGGGCGGCTCGAGTCGGAAGCGGGTGCCGTCGGGGGCGGTGAGCTCGTCCGTCGCGGGGTCGAAGTCGAGGGTGCCGGCCAGGGCCAGGGCGATGACCGTCTCGGGCGAGGTGACGAACGAGAGGGTGTTGGCGTTGCCGTCGTTGCGCTTCGGGAAGTTGCGGTTGAAGGAGTTGACGATGACGTTGGTCTGGCCGTCGGCCACGTCGGAGCGGCTCCACTGGCCGATGCACGGGCCGCAGGCGTTGGCGAGCACGGTGGCGCCGATTGCCTCGAGGTCGGCGAGCAGGCCGTCGCGCTCGATGGTGGCGCGCACCTGCTCGGAGCCGGGGCTGACGAGCAGCGGGGTGCGCGCCTTCAGGCCGTGGGCCGAGGCCTGCCGGGCCAGGCTGGCGGCGCGGGTGATGTCCTCGTACGAGGAGTTGGTGCACGAGCCGATGAGCGCGGACGAGATCTCGAGCGGCCAGCCCTCGGCTCGGGCCACGTCGGCCACGTCGGCGACGGGCCGGGCGTAGTCGGGGGAGTGGGGCCCGTTGATGTGGGGCGACAGCGTGGTGAGGTCGATCTCGATGACCTGGTCGAAGAAGTCGGCGGGGCGCACCAGGACCTCGGGGTCGGCGCGCAGGTCGTCGGCCACCGCGTCGGCCGCCTCGGCGATGGCGCGGCGCCCGGTGGTCTCGAGGTAGGCGGCCATGTTGTCGTCGTAGCCGAAGACCGAGCAGGTGGCACCGATCTCGGCACCCATGTTGCAGATGGTGGCCTTGCCCGTGGCGGAGATGGTGTCGGCGCCCGGCCCGAAGTACTCGACGATGGCGCCGGTGCCGCCCTTGACGGTGAGCACCTCGGCGACCTTGAGGATGACGTCCTTGGCCGACGTCCAGCCGTTGATGGCACCGGTGAGGTGCACTCCGATGAGCTTGGGGTAGCGGACGTTGAACGGCAGCCCGACCATGACGTCGACCGCGTCGGCGCCGCCGACCCCGATGGCGACCATGCCCAGCCCGCCGGCGTTGGGGGTGTGGCTGTCGGTGCCGATCATCATGCCGCCGGGGAAGGCGTAGTTCTCGAGCACGACCTGGTGGATGATGCCGCTGCCGGGCCTCCAGAAGCCGATGCCGTACCTGGCCGAGACCGACTCGAGGAAGTCGTAGACCTCGGCGTTGGTGTCGACCGCGACGCCGAGGTCGATCTGGGCGCCGACCTTGGCTTGGATGAGGTGGTCGCAGTGCACGGTGGACGGGACGGCGACCTGGGGCAGGCCCGCGGTCATGAACTGCAGCAGGGCCATCTGCGCGGTGGCGTCCTGCATGGCCACGCGGTCGGGGTCGAAGTCGGTGTAGGACACGCCGCGGTCGAGGCCGCCGTCGTGCGGGTCGCGGAGGTGGTTGACGAGGATCTTCTCGGCGAGGGTGAGCGGCCGCCCGAGGCGCTCACGGGCGAGGGCGGTGCGCTGACCGAGCCGGGCGTACACGGCGTGGACGAGCTCGACGGGGGTTGAGGCGGTGACGGCCATGGGTGCACCTCGATGCGGAAGCGTGGGCGGTGGAGGGGCCTGCGGGCGCTCCACTTGCGGACCTCTGCAATATAGACAAGTCTGAGACAAGTGCGCACCATTCGCTACCGCGAGATCGCCGAAGCCATCCGCCACCGGGTCGAGGGCGGCGAGTTCGGCGCCGGGCGTCTCCTCCCGAGCGAGGCCGCGCTGTCCGAGGAGTACGGGGCCAGCCGGGTCACGGTCCGCAAGGCCCTCGAGGAGCTCCGCGCCGAGGGGCTCGTGGAGGCGCACCAGGGCCTCGGGTGGTTCGCCTCGGGCGACCCGCTCCGCCAGCGCCTGGCGCGGCTCGGCACCATCGAGGACCAGCTGAAGGCGTCGGGCATCCGCTCCGAGCGTGAGATCCTCGAGCTGCGCGTGGTGGCCACGCCCGCCAACGTTCGCCGCGTGCTGGGCGTCGACAAGGCGGTCCGCCTGCTGCGTCGCAACCTCGCCGACGGGGCACCGTTCGCCCGCGTCACGGTCTGGTGCCCGCCCGAGCTCGGGGCGCACCTCACCCGCGAGCAGCTCACCGACGAGTCCTTCTACGAGTTGCTCGACGTGCCGCTCGGCCACGCGGTGCAGACCATCGCGGCACGGGCCGCCTCGGCTGACGACGCCGACCTGCTCGGGGTGCCGCAGGGCGCGCCGGTGCTGGTGTGCGAGCGCACCACCTTCGACGCCGACGGGCACGCGGTGCTCTTCGCCACGTATGTGTTCCCCGGGCACCTCACCGAGTTCAGCGTCGACCTGCCCCGCATGGAGCGGTCGATCGCACCCAGCGGGCTGCGCCTCGTCGAGTAGTGCCTCGCTGCGTCAGGGCGAGTGCTTCGGCGGGACCACGCAGTGCGGCAGCCGGAACAGCGCCGGCCGTGACCCGAAGGTGGCGAGCGGGTCGTCGAGCGGAGGTCCCGTCGCCACACAGTCCGAACCGCGCACCCACACCACGGCCTTGCGGTTCCCCGTCCGGGCCTGCAAGGCCGCGCTGGCGTTCCAGCCGTCCTGGAGCCCGTAGATCCACACCTCGTCGACGTAGGGCGAGCGCACCAGGAGCGGGAACCTGGCCGGGCGCCGGGCGAGGCTCGCCACCGCAGCGGCCGCAGCCCGGCCCTGCTGGTGGTAGCGGGCGCCGATCTGGGCGCGGATGCCCACGGCGACCACGAGGAGCACCGCAACGAGGCCCACTGCCACGACGTTGCGGGCGGTCGCGGCACGGACCTGCCGCACGAGGAAGAGCCCGAGGCCGACGAGCAGCAGGGCCACACCGATGCTGGCGATCGTGCTCGACCGGTCGTACACGCCGTAGAAGTTCGTCTGGAGGCGCACCTGCGGGATCACGCCGAGGGCGACGACCGCCGCCCCGGACAGCACCAGGCGGGTGGGCCACGTCCGGAGCCGCCGGGGGCGCTGCCACGCCTGGACGAGGACCACCAGGACCCCCGCGGTCAGCAGCAGCGCGATGAGCCGTCCCCCTTGGCCCCACGGCGCGAACCCGAGCGACAGCGTGCCCGTGAGCACCGTCTCGAAGGGCAGCCACGTGGCGGTGGCGCCCGGGTAGGACGAGTTCCACGCCAGCGACCAGGCGGTGGCCGCGGCGATGGCGGTGACCCCGTACGCGGCGGTGCGCTTGTGGAACCGGCCGGTCACCAGCCAGGGGAGCACGAGCACTCCGGCGAGCGCCACCCCTGCGGTGATCTCGTAGAAGAGCATGCCCAGGGTGACGAGCAGGATCCCCGCCAGCGGGAAGTGGTCGCGCCGGCTGTCGTCGATGATGCGGCTGAGCCCGTACGCGGCCACCGCCACCGACGCCCAGGCCAGCAGGCTCGACAGCCAGTACTCGAGGCTGGTGTGGTTCGGGACGACCAACCACACCAGGGTGACGACGAGCGCCAGCTGCCGCGTGAGCAGGCGCTGGAGGAGGCCCAGCACCGCGAGCGCGGCGAGCAGCCACAGCCCGATCTGCACGACGTAGATCGCGAGCGGGTGGGGGCCGATGAGGCCGAAGGTGAGGTCGGCCCCGAGCATCGAGGCCGGGCGGCTGTAGGTGCGGGGGCCGCCGGCCGCCAGCCAGCCGCCGAAGCGGGCGTTGCGCAGCCACACGAAGTCGTCCGCCAGCAGCTCGGGGCCGCGGATCAGGTTCGGGAGGGCCAGCACCAGGACGAGCAGCGACACGACCAGCCGGGGCGCGGCACGTCCCTCGGCGAGCCGCACCAGCGGCCCCGGTTCGGCTCCGACCTCGCTCTGCCGGCCCGGACCGGTGGTGGTGGCGGCGGTCACGGCAGCGTCGCCGCCCGCATCTGGTGGGTCACCGGGCACCTATCGGCGGGCGGATCGCAGACCTGAACCGCCATGGGGGCATCTTCGCAGACGTGTTCCGGGCGCGTGGGGTGGGCCGGTTAGCGTGACCGTCGATGAGCCGACGAGACGCGACGAGGGCCCGACGCCCGTCCCTGGTGGTGGTCGTGGCGGCTGCGCTCGCCCTGGTGGTGGGCTGCAGCTCGGGCCCGAGTACCTCGTCGCTGCAGCAGAAGCTCCGGCAGGTCAACGGCCTCAGCGCGTTCCAGGCGAAGTGCGTGGCCACCGGCCTCGAGCACGCGCTCACCGACAAGGAGATGCGCCAGGTGGCGGCGGCCGACGGGCGCGGCGGCATCCCCGACGCCCAGCTCAGCCAGAAGGTGCAGACCGCCGTGTCGCACTGCGTGTTCGCACCGAGCACCACCCAGCCCCCGCCGGGCTCGTCCGGCTCGTCGGGGTCGGGCTCGTCCACGGTGGTCACGCAGGAGCCCTGACCGCGTCAGGGCCAGATCTTGGCCGCGCCCTGCCTGCGGTCGCGCTGGTGGGGGTCGCGCTCGCCGAGCGCCCAGGTGCGGCGCCAGGCACTGGCGTCCGGGCCGCTGAGCGACGGGGTCTCGTCGGCGTGGGCGCGCTGCCGTGCCGACCACCAGTCGGACGTGGCCTCGTCGGCCAGCGCCGCGACCTCACGCTCGAGGCGGGCGGCGAAGCGACGCGAGTCGTCGCCGTCGGCGGGACGGAGAGCCGCGCCGAACGTCACCACCGTGCTGCCGCGCTTGAGCTGCTTGGCCCCCTTGGGGAGCAGCCGGTCGGTGCCCCAGAGGTGCACGGGGATGACCGGCACGTCGCAGCGGAGCGCGAGGTACGCGGCGCCGCCGCGGAACGCCTGGCCCCACCCGTCGGGGGAGCGGCCCCCTTCCGGGAAGATGGCCATGTTCCAGCCGTCGGCGATGAGGTCTGCCGCGAGGTCGGCGGAGCGACGGGTGACCTTGGTGCGCTCGATGGGGATGGCGTTGAGGGCGAGGGCCGAGGCCCCGCCTGCCAGCCGGTTGGTGAAGAAGTAGTCGGCTGCGGCGGCAATGAAGACCTTGTTGCGGAAGCGCGCCGGCAGGGCCGACAGCAGCACGGCCGTGTCGAGGTGGCTGTGGTGGTTGGCCGCGAAGATCACCGGCCCGTCGATGTGACCCACCCGGTCGAGGCCGCGCACCTCGGGGTCGGCCACGGCCGAGATGGTGGGACGGATCAGGCCCTCGAACAGGGCCCGTCGGGCGGCGCGGGCGGTGGGCCGGCGCGCCCACTCGGTGTCGTAGTCGGCGCCGGTGCGCTTCTGGGGCGGGAGGGGCTCGATGGAGCCGGGGACGGTGGGCGGCCGCAGCGGAAACTCGATGCCGCGCAGCAGGTGCGACGCCGACGGGACCTGGGTGCGGGCGAACGCGACGAGCACCTTCGCCTTGGTGAGCGGGGCGCTCGCCTCGGGCGGGCGCTTGCGGCGCGGTGCGTCGCTCACGACACGTCGGCCATGACGAGCGGCGGGTTGTGGAAGTGGGTGATCGTGGGGCTCGGGCCGACGACGTCGGCGGCCAGCTCGAAGGCGTCGTTGAGCGACGAGGCGGGCCGGAAGCCGAGGCGCCGCACCGCGGCGGGGTCGCCGCCGACGATGATCACGCGCCCGAGGTGCTGGAGGGCGTGCGCACCCCAGTACCACATGTAGAAGGGGTGGACGCCGTGGTAGGCGTAGCTGGTGCGGTAGAGGTGCCGGTACCACTCGTCCTCGGCGAAGTCCTTCTCGAAGCGTTGCTCGATCTCCAGCGGATCGGTGGTCTCCGAGAGCACCTGCTCGAAGAAGTCGATGTAGCTGGGGTGGTGCACCGGGTTGAAGTCCCAGGGCGTGGGGTGCGACAGGATCAGCACGCCGCCCTCGCGCACCAGCGGCTGCCCGCGGTACATGTTGAAGAAGTAGCCCAGCCCCAGGCACATCACGAGGATGGGGTTCATCACCGAGTTCACGTTGTACGGGCAGATGTAGGGCAGCCCCATGGTGAGGATGTCGGTCTGGCCCTCGACCTTGACGAGCTGCTCGCTGTACACCTGCGCCAGGGTCGCCTCGTGGACCGCGTCGACCTGGCCGGCGTGGACCGAGGTGACGCCGAAGGGCGCGCGCCACGAGTGGAAGAGCTTCCGCGTCGCCGAGGTGGGCATGCGGTCGAGGCCGGCTTTCATGGCCATGAAGGAGGCCCGGTCGCGCAGGTTCCACTCCCACTCGCGCTTCTGCAGCACGGACAGCGGGCCCTCGGTGCCGAAGGTGTCGTTGTTCAGGGTCGACTCGATCTGGAAGATCTTCACGTCGGCCTTGCGGATCACCTCGCCCATGCGCCAGTTCGACGAGTGCAGCTCGGACTTGTGGCGGTCCATGAACGACTTCGACTTCTGCATGGTGGCCACGTTGTGGTGGTGGCGGATGCTGCGGTAGCTGGCGAGGCCGGTGGCGGTGCTCTTGTGGCCGCCGTCCATCGACACGAGGTTGATGTTCACGTAGACGACGAGGTCGCTCTCGGCGGCGCGCTTGTTGATCTCGACCTCTTCGCCCCGGTCGGTGGTGCCGAGCAGCAGGAGGTTGTCGAGGTCCTCGGCGTCGTGGTTGTAGAGCAGGCCGTTGGGCGCGAAGGCGTCGTACACCCGGTCGCCGACGACGTGGCGGAGCTCGTGCTCGGTCATGCGCCGGTGGAGCGCGAGCGCGGCGATGATGTGCACGTCGTCGACCCCGGCCTGCGCGGCGAGGTCGAGGACGGCCTCGATGATCCGCTGGCGGATGTCGGGCCGGCGCATCTGGGGGAGGGGCAGCGACACGTCGTCGAAGCAGATCGTCAGCTTCATGCCGCGGTGCAGCAGGGCCGGGAGCGGCTCGCACTCGCCGAGCGGGTTCAGCAGAGCGTGGCGGATGGCGCCGTCGACGTCGTCGATGCCCGGGTGCGGCTCGGCGGGATAGATGACCCGCGAGCGCCCGGCCGGCAGCTTCTCGAGCCGGAAGTTCTCACCGTGGTGGAACAGGATCGGCGGGGTCGACTTGTCGACGTCGAGGACGAATCCGGGGCGGGGCATCAGGGGGTCTCCTCGGACGGCAAGAACCGCGTTTCGGGTGGGAATCGGCGTGCCAGGGCGCGCCGATTCCCACCCAAAACGCGGAAGAGGGGGGCGGCGGGGTTGGGGCGGGCGCTGGGGGCGGTCATCGGGTGCGCTCCTTCTCGCCGCGCAGGTCGAAGGCGACCTTCACGGCGCCCCGGCGGCCGGCGTCGGCCGCGTGCTCGATGGCCTCGCGGTACCGGCCGAGCGGGTAGGTGGCGGACACGAGGCGACCGAGGTCGGCGTCGGCGACGACCCCGAGCGCAGCGGCGAAGTCGTCGTGCGTGTAGGCGTAGCAGCCGCGGATGGCGGTCTCGCGGTGCCACAGCGGCGTGAGGTCGACCTGCACGGGGCCCGGCATGCCCACGAGCACCACGGTGCCGCCCGGGGCGACGACCTGCAGGGCCTGGGCGAGCGAGTCGGGCGAGCCCACGCAGTCGACGACCACGTCGGCGCCGCTGGTGAGCTGCCGACCGCCGAGCAGGAACGAGCCGGTGTTGGAGCGGACCACCCGGCCGAGCTCGCCGGGGGAGACCACCTGGTCGGCACCCAGCGCCCGGGCGAGCCGCTTCTGCTCGGGGTACTTGGCGGTGACCACGATGTGGCCCGGGGTGGCGCCGACGTGGCGCATGGCGGCGACCGTGAGGAGGCCGAGGGTGCCGCTGCCGATCACGGCGACCGAGGCCGGCTGCAGCCCCGCCACCATGAGGGCTGCGTGGACCGCGCAGGCGGTCGGCTCGACCATGACCGCGGCTTCGTCGGACAGCTCGTCGGGGACCG
>JADGOP010000373.1 GCA_017882935.1 Actinomycetota bacterium | reverse complement strand
CCTCACCACCCGGGCCGTGCGCCGCCTGACCTCGTTCGGCAGCGTGGTGCCCGAGTTCGTCTTCGACCCGACGGGCCGCCAGCTCCTCTGGACCGAGACGGTGGCCCCCAAGCGCACCCTGCTCGGCACCTTCTCGCTCCCGGCCACCGCCGGGCCGGTGGCCACCACCGTCGTCCGCGACCGGCACTGGGACGGGTCGGTCCGCACGGGCGGGCCCACCACCCTCGGCACCGTCGAGCGACCGACCGACGCGGCGACGGTGCTCACCCACGGAGCCGTTCCCCCCGACGTCGTGGCCGGGGCCACGCTGCTGCAGTCGCAGCTGGACGCCCTCGCCGCGAAGCTGGCGAAGCTGCCCGACGGCGGCAGCTGCTGCGGCTGACCTCCCCGCTACCTCCCCGCTACCTCCCCGCTACCTCCCCGCTACCTCCCCGCTACCCCCCCGTTCTCTGAAGCGAATACCCCCTCTGAGGGGGCATTCGCTTCAAAGAAGGCGAGTGGGCCTCAGTGGAGCACGGCCTGCGACTGTGTGACGCGGGCCACCAGCCGGCCCTCGTCGTCGTGCACGTCGGTCTCCACCACGATGGTCTGGCGGCCCTTGTGCAGCGGGCGGGCCGTGGCCACCGCGATGCCGCCTCGCACCGCCCGGAGGAACTGCGACGACGACGAGATCGTGGTGGTGGCCTGGGCCGTCTCGGGCAGGTTGAGGAAGGCCACCAGCGCGCCCACGGTGTCGGCCAGGGCCATGATCGCCCCACCGTGCATGACGTCGCCGCTGGTGCAGCGCTCGGGCGACCACGCCAGCGTCCCCACGACCTCGTCGGGGCCCAGCGACACCAGCTCGGCCCCCATCAGCGCCATGAAGGGCATCGCGGTGCGGGCGAACTCGGTCAGCTTCGGGTCGGCGACCTGCTCGGGCATGGGTCCTCCAGGGGGTCGAGGTGGTGCAGGGCGCGTCACCGCTGCGAGAGGATGACCAGCACCACCGAGGCGTTCGTGAGGGCGTGCGCGATCATGCCCGTGCCGAGGGTGCGGCGTCGCCGGGCCACGAACCCGAAGATGATGCCGAACACCGAGTTCGCGGTCAGCAGCAGCAGGTTGTACAAGCCGAGGAACGGCGCGAAGTGGTAGAGGCCGAACAGCACGCCCTGGATCACCGCGGCCCGCTTCGACCCGACGGTGGTGATGAGGCTGCGCTGGATCACCCCGCGGAACAGCAGCTCCTCGACCACGGGCGCCACCAGGATCCCCACCACCGCCAGGGTGAGCAGGCTCGACGTGGACTGCACCCGCTCGAGGTGCGCGTAGCGCCTCGACGAGTTGCGGACGGCCGCGGCGCCGAGCAGCAACGGGAGCGTCACCACGACCTGGGCGATGCGGGCACCGATGAAGAGCACCGGCCCGAAGCCGACGTCGGACCAGCGGAAGCGCGCGCCCAGGTCGTCGCGGAGCGAGCCCGAGCCGAACCTCCGGCAGGCGGACCGCACCACCAGGAACAGACCGCCGTAGAGCACCACGTAGAAGCCCCACTGCAGGACCTCGCGCTCGAGCCGGGTCGAGAGCACGTTGGCGGTGTTCTGGACGAGGATGCGGCTGACCGCCACGAGCGCGATCGACGCGACGACCGCGAACCAGAAGGCGCCGAGCGGCAGCGTCCGCTCGGGTGGCTCGGGGACGGGCGGCAGGGTGGCGACCGCGGGGCTCCACGAGGCGCCGTCCCACCACCGGAGGTCGGCCGCCTCCCACGGATCCGGGTACCACCCGGACCCGGGTGCCTGCTCCCCCTGCTGCGCCACGGCGCCAGTGTGTCAGGCCGGTAGAGTCCGCGTTCCACACCAACATCGGGGGATCGCAGTGGACGTGCACGGAACATGCGACGACGCCTTCGGACCCGTCCGCGACGCGTTCGTCGGCAACTTCGACCAGGGGAACGAGGTGGGGGCCAGCGTGGCCGTCACCCACCACGGCCGGCCGGTCGTCGACCTGTGGGGCGGCGACGCCGACGAGGCCGGGCGCCCCTGGGAGCACGACACCATCGTCAACGTGTACTCGACCACCAAGACCATGGCGGCCACCTGCGTCCTGATGCTCGCCGACCGCGGCGAGATCGACCTCGACGCCCCGGTGGCCGACCTGTGGCCCGAGTTCGGCGCGAACGGCAAGGCGGGCGTCCTCGTGCGCCACGTCATGAGCCACTCGGCGGGGCTGTCGGGCTTCGAGCCGGCCATCACGGCCGCCGACCTCTACGACTGGGACCGCGTGTGCGAGCTGCTCGCGGCCCAGGCGCCGTGGTGGGAGCCGGGTGCCAGGTCCGGCTACCACGCGATCACGCAGGGCTACCTCCAGGGCGAGCTGGTGCGCCGGGCCACCGGTCGCTCGGTGGGCACCTTCTTCCGTGACGAGGTGGCCGGGCCGCTCGGCGCCGACTTCCACATCGGCCTCCCTGCATCTGAAGACCACCGCGTCGCCGACCTGATCCCGCCCGACCTCTCGGCGGCGCTCGGCACCGGAGCCATCCAGCCCGACACGCTGGCGGCACGCACGTTGCTGAGCTGCCCGCTCGACGCCACCGAGCCCCGCACCCGCGCCTGGCGCGGCGCCGAGATCCCGGCCGCGGGCGGCACCGGCAACGCCCGGTCGGTGGCCAGGGTGCACTCGGCGCTGGCGTGCGGTGGCGAGGTCGACGGCGTCCGCCTCATGTCCGCCGACGGCGTCGAGCGCATCCTCGAGGAGCAGATCAGCGGCACCGACGGGGTGCTCGGCGTGCCGATGCGCTTCGGCATGGGCTTCGGCCTGATGAGCGACCTCATCCCGCTCAGTCCCAACAAGCGGTCGTTCTTCTGGGGCGGGTGGGGTGGCTCGCTCGCGGTGATCGACCTCGATGCCGAGGTCTCGGTGGCCTACGTCATGAACCGCATGGGCGACGGGCTCGCCGGCGACGTGCGCGGCGCGCTGGTCGCGCTCGCGGCGCTCGGCGTCGCCGCCACCCTCGACGCCTGACCCCGCCCGGCCGCGAGCGGGCCTAGACGGCGCGGTCGAGCAGCGACGCCAGGAGCGGGCCCACGGCGTCGTCGATCGACACGATGGGGACGATGTCGAAGTCGAGGAACTCGGTGTAGGCGAGGGTCCCCTCGTACATCGACATCACGTCGTCGGTGTCGGCGATCACCACGCCGCCGGAGCCGTCGACCCGCACGTAGTGGGCGATGGTGCCCGGCTCGGCAC
>JADGOP010000372.1 GCA_017882935.1 Actinomycetota bacterium | reverse complement strand
GAGGTACTTGGCGAAGACCTCGACGTGGCGGGCCTCGTCCATGACCTGGGTGGCGGCGTAGTACTTGGCGTCGATCCACGGCACCGTCTCGACGATCTTGGCGGTGCAGATGAGCGCCCCCTGCTCACCGTGCATGAACTGCGACAGCGACCAGTTCTGCGACTCGATCTGGAAGTCGAGCCACTCGCGGTCGCCCCACTTCGCCATGGCCGTGCCCGTGAGGTCGATGCCGAGCATGCCGAAGATGTCCTCGCCGGCCACACCCTGCTCCGCCGCCATCTTCTCCTGGTCGACCTCGATCGACCAGTCGAGGTCGACCTCACCGTTCCACTGCGACCGCTTGGCCTTCTCGTACAGCTTGTGCAGCTGCGGCCGGGCGCCCTTCTCGTAGTCCCACGTGAAGATGGCGTCGGCGTTGTCGGAGATGGTGTGGACCAGCTCGTCGACGTCGGTGTTGGTGATGGCGAGGATGGCGTCGAGGTCGTCGGTCTCCTCGCGACCCAGGATGTCGGCTTCGTTGGTCATGGTCAGGTCCCCCTTGGATCTGCGGATGGTGGCGGCGCGTGGTCGGGCCCGCTCTCGGCGAGAGCCAGCACCAGGTGGGTGATGAGCTGCTCCCACGGCCCGGGCGTGGGCAGCGGCAGGTCAGTGGCGTCGAACAGCAGGAAGCCGAACGCCAGCGCGTGGCAGAAGGCCACGAGCGAGTCGGTGTCGATGCCCTCGGAGATGCCCCCGTCGGCCTTGGCCGCCTCGACGATGGCGGTGAGCCGGTCCTGGCGCTCGATCACCCGGTTGCGCAGCACCTCGGCCACCTCGGGGTGGCGGCGGGCGGCGACGAAGGCCTCGAGCAGCAGCGACGACTGCGCGGGCACGTCGGTGTCGCGCTTGACCAGGTGGGTGCCGGCGGTGAGGAGGATGTCCTCCATGCGGCCCTGGAAGTGGTGGTCGGCGAACAGCGCCTCGAGCTCGTCGTTGGCGTGCGGGTCGATGGCCTCGACGAGGAGGTCGGCCTTGTTGGTGAAGCGTCCGTAGATGGCGCCGGTGGTGACGCCGGCCCGGCGGGCGATCTCGGCGACGCCGGCCTTGTCGTAGCCCCGCTCCGCGAAGACCTCGGCCGCAGCCGCCAGCAGGCGGTCGCCCAGGGCGTCGACCTCGGGTTCGCCGGGAGGCAGGGTCGGCTCGGGCATCCGCTGGATGATAATGACTATTATCCGGAGGGTCAACGGGTCGTCCGTCACCCCCACCTGCCGTGGCGCTACGTGAGCAGGACCCGCAGGTCGACCGGGACGAGGTCGGTGAGGGCCGCCTCCGGACGGGCGCCCACGTGCGAGATGATCTCCGCCGCGGCGATGCCGCCGAGTCGGGCGCAGTCCGCGAAGCCGAGCCCGTGCGTGAGGCCGAAGAGGAAGCCGGCGGCGTAGAGGTCGCCCGCACCGGTGGTGTCGACGACGTGCTCGACGTGCGCGGCAGCCACCACGTGCACGACCCCGTCGGCCACCACCACCGAGCCCCGCGAGCTGCGCGTGAGCGCCCAGGTGCCGGGACGGGCCCGGACCTCGGCCAGGGCGGCGTCGAACGAGTCGACCTCGAAGAGCGAGCAGATCTCGGCCTCGTTGGCGAAGACGATGTCGACGTGCCCATCGAGCAGCTCGAGGAACTCGGCCCGGTTCTGGTCGACGCAGAACGAGTCGGACAGCGTGAAGGCGGTGCGCCGGCCGGCCGCCCGGGCGGTGGCGAACGCGTGGGTGAGGGCGGCCTTGGCGCCGGGCTCGGCCCACAGGTAGCCCTCGCCGTAGGTGACCTCGGCCGACGCGATGAACGCTGGGTCGATGTCGCCGGGCGTGAGCAGCCCCGCTGTGCCGAGGTAGGTGTTCATGGTCCGCTGCGCATCGGGCGTGACGAGGATGAGGCAGGTCGCCGTGGGCGGTCCCTCGGCGGCCGGCGGCGACACGAACTCGACGCCGATGGCCTTGATGTCGTGGGCGAAGACCTCGCCCAGCTGGTCGTCGCGGACCTTGCCGACGAACCCGGCGCGGCCACCCAGGCCGGCCACGCCCGCCATGGTGTTCGCCGCCGAGCCGCCCGACGACTCGGAGCCGGGGCCCATGGCGTCGTACAGGCGCCCGGCCTGCTCGGTGTCGATGAGGCGCATCGAGCCCTTGGCCAGCTCGTGCTCGACGAGGAAGGACTCGTCGGCGTGGGCGATCACGTCAACGATGGCGTTCCCCACCGCCACGACGTCGAGCTCGGCGGGCGGGATGGCGGAGGCGGTCGCGTCAGTCATAGAGGTGGGCGACGCTACCGCGCGGCGGTCAGGGCCAGATGACCCGACCGAAGCCGCTGAAGGTGTCGGGCCACACCCGGTCGACCCGCACCACCGAGCCCGTGTACGGCGCGTCGATCATGAGGCCCCCACCGATGTACATGCCCACGTGGTAGGCGGGCCGCCCGAAGAACACCAGGTCGCCCGGCTGCACGTCCTTGGGGGCCACCGGCGTGGCCCAGGCCTGCTGCGCCTGCGACACCCGCGGGATGGAGGTGACGCCCGCGGCCTGGAACGCCCGCAGCATCAGCCCCGAGCAGTCGAAGCGGTCGGGACCGGTGCCGCCCCACAGATACGGCTTGCCGTACTGGGCCACCACGTAGAGGACGGCCACGGCGGTGCGCTTGTCGGCCTTCTTGGGGATGACGATGGTGCCCGCCGGGCTGGTCACCGTGACCACGCCGGCCTGGTGCTTGAACGTCTTGGGCAGCTTCTCGAGGGTGCCGGGCGCGAGGTCGGGGTTGAGGGCGACTTCGGCCATCAGCTCCTTCTCGTCGACGTCGAGCTGGTGCTGCGCGGCCTTCAGCGCGCTCGTGGCGGCGTCGAGGGTGCCCCGCGCCGAGCGGTGCGCGGCCTCGGCGGCGCGGTGGTGGCGGAACGCCACGTCGAGGACCGCCAGGGCCCGCTGGTGGTCGCCCGCGGCCGTGGCGATGCGCTCGCGCAGCTGCTGGGTGGTGAGGGCCATGTAGGTGCGCGCGGGGCCGCCCGTCTGGGGGTCGGAGGCCATGCCCGCGTCGAGCGAGACCCCGCCGCCGCCCTGGTAGCCGGTGTAGGCGCGCATGGCGGCCCACTTGAGGTCGCGCCGGGCGCGCCCGGCTTTGCCCGCCGCACGCACGTCGGCGCGGTGCGCGGCCTCGAACACCCGCCGGGCCGCAGCCGCGGTGCGGGTCGCCGCCCGGTAG
>JADGOP010000038.1 GCA_017882935.1 Actinomycetota bacterium | reverse complement strand
GACCAGCGCTTCGCCTACGCCTTCCTCGACGCCGGCATGCAGGAGTTCCTGCTCGCCAAGGGCCGGGCGATCACGCTCCAGCTGCGGGGCACGTGGCTCCTGGCGCTCACCGAGCACATCCCCCCGGAGCTGCTGCCGAACCTCTTCCCGTTCGTCGACGACCTGCTCGCCCGCGTCCCGAGCGTGGTCGAGTCGCTGTACCCGCCCCCGCTCCCGGGCGGCATCGACACGCCGGTGCCCGAGGGGGCCTTCCCGGCAGGCGTCCCCACCGACCCCAGCCGCATCGCGCAGCGGAACTCCGACGACCTGATGTCGCAATCATCCTCGTTGGGTCGTGGCATGAGCACCCTGGGTGCGGCCGGGGTCGGGGCCGACGCCGTGGACGCGGCGATCGCGGCCGAGATCATCGAGGACCCGTCGTGGAACGCCCTCGACCACGGCCACTTCGACGGGCTCCACGACGCCACCGCCGACGAGCCGGAGTTCGACCTCGAAGGGAACCCGATCACCCCCCACCAGGAGGATCCCTGGGGCCCTGGCCTGCCCGAACACGGCGAAGAGGGGGCCGGCGCGCCCGAAACGTAGGGGCGCCGACTAGGATTGTCCATCCCCCTGGCGGGGGATCTCGCCAATCCGTGGCCGACCCTCGAGGTGCAATGGCCGTCCATCCCGAGCTGGAAGCTGAGCAGGCCTACGTCGACCACGCGTACGCGTGCCTCGACGCTGCCCGCGTGTCGGCCACCCGCCTGCGCACCATGGTCGAGGTGGGCCGCGGCGGCACCGAGCAGGCGCGCTACGAGCGCGAGGTCATCCACGAGGCCATCGCCTCCCGGTTGAGCCACCTGCACCTGGGCGACGCCTCGCTCTGCTTCGGGCGCATCGACCTCGAGCCCGCCAACGGCGAGGCCCCGCCCCGCTTCTACATCGGGCGCATGGCCGTGGCCGACGAGAACCAGGACCCGGTGGTCGTCGACTGGCGGGCGCCGGTGGCCGAGCCGTTCTACCGGGCCACGGGCCCGCACCCCATGGGCCTGGCCCGGCGGCGCCACTTCGCCAGCCGCGGGCGCCAGCTGCTCGACCTCGACGACGAGCTGTTCGGCGAGCACGCCGCGCTGCTGCCCGCCGGCACCCCCGAGGGCATCTCGGGCCACGGTGCGCTGCTCACCGCGCTCGAGACCTCGCGCACCGGCCGCCTCACCGACATCGTCGCCACCATCCAGGGCGAGCAGGACCGCATCATCCGCTCCGAGCTGCCGGGCGTGGTGGTGGTGCAGGGCGGTCCCGGCACGGGCAAGACGGTCGTGGCGCTGCACCGGGCGGCCTACCTCCTCTACACGCACCGCTTCCCGCTCGAGGGCCAGGGCGTGCTCGTCGTCGGCCCCAACCGGCTCTTCCTGTCGTACATCGAGCAGGTGCTGCCGTCGCTCGGTGAGGCCGGCGTCGAGCTGGCCGTGTTGGCCGACCTCGTCGACGAGGTCAAGGTGCGGGGCACCGACCGCGGCGTCACCGCCCGGGTCAAGGGCGACGTGCGCCTGGTCGACGTCCTGGTCCACGCGGTCCACGACCGTGAGCGGGCGCTGCGCCGGCCCCTGCGGCTCGGCTACGGCCTGCAGACGCTCACCGTCGACGTGTCCCGCACGGCCTCCATCGTCCGCGACGCCCGCCGTCGCTTCCGCACCCACAACGCGGGCCGCAGGTTCGTCGAGCGCGCCATGGCCGAGGCCCTCGCCGCGTCGAGCCGCACGCCCCTCGAGGCCGACGAGGTGGCGTCGCGCCTGCACGCGTCCGCCGACCTGCACGAGGCCCTCGAGTGGATGTGGCCGGTCCTCACCCCGGCCGAGCTGCTGCACGACCTGTTCGGCTCCAAGGCGCTGTTGCGCCTCGCCGGCAGCAAGGTCCTCGACGAGGGTGAGTGGTCGTCGCTCTACCGCTCGCGCTCGGCCTCGGTCGACGACGTCGTCTGGACCCACGACGACGTGCCGCTGCTCGACGAGGCTCGGGCGGTGCTCGGCGCCCGCCCGGCGGCGAAGGCCCGTGCCCGGGCCGCGGGGCACGACGCCGACGAGGTCCGCACCTACGGGCACATCGTCGTCGACGAGGCCCAGGACCTCTCCCCCATGCAGCTGCGCATGCTCAGCCGCCGCTCGCTCAACGGCTCGATGACCGTCGTCGGCGACATCGCCCAGGCCACCGGCTCGTGGCCGCACGCCGACTGGCACGAGATCCTCGACCACCTGCCACAGCGCCGCCCGCCGCGCACCGTCGAGCTCACCGTCGGCTACCGCATCCCCGCGCCCAACATGGACCTGGCCAACCGCGTGCTGGCCGCGGCGGCGCCACAGCTCTCGCCTCCCCAGGCGGTGCGCCAGGACGGCGACCCGCCCGTGGTGCGCCAGGTGGCGCCCGACGACCTCGTGGCCGAGGTGGCCCGGCAGGTTCAGGCCGAGATCGAGGCCGTCGGCGCGGGCAACGTCGCCGTCATCTGCCCGGCGTCACTCGCCGACAGCATCGACGCGGGGCTCGACGCGCTCGGCGTCGAGCATGGCCACGCCACCTCGGTGGGCCTCGACCACCAGATCACCGTCGTCCCCGTCGGCCTCGTGAAGGGCCTCGAGCTCGACGCCACCGTGGTCGTCGAGCCCGCCCGCATCGTCGCCGAGGAGCGCCAGGGCCTGCGGGCGCTCTACGTGGCGCTCACCCGTGCCACCAAGCGGCTCGCGCTGGTGCACGCCGAGCCCCTCCCGGAGGCGCTGGTCGACTAGCCCCCTCGCGCACTCCTCCGTGGGTGCGCGTGGGAAGATCGACAGCCCATGTCCGGCCCGGTCCAACCCCCGTCCCCCACCCGGGCGCGCACGGTGGCGCTCGCGTGGTCGATCGGCGCCGGGCTGCTCCTCGCGGCCTCGCTCCCGCCGTGGGGGTTCTGGCCGCTCGCGTTCCTGGGGTTCGCGGCGTTCGACCTGCTCCTCGCCGACCGGCCCCGGTGGTCGCGCTTCCGCCGCACCACGGTGGTGGCGCTCTCGCTGTTCGTGCCCACGCTGTGGTGGATCCACGACCTCACGCTGCCCGGCTACGTCATCGCGGTCCTGGCGTTCGCGCTCATGTTCGGCCTGTGCGGGATGCTCATCCCGCCCGGGCGCGGCCGCCACCTCGCCGTGCCGGCCGTGTGGGTGCTCGCCGAGGTCTGGAAGGGACACTTCCCGTTCGGTGGGGTCCCGATCTCCGATCTCGCCATCGGCCAGGTGGCCGGCCCGCTCGCCGGCACCGCCCGCGTCGGCGGGGGCCTGCTCCTCACCGGCGTCGCCGCCACCGTCGGGGTGTGCCTCGCGGCGCTGGTCCGGCGTCAGTGGTGGGCCGCGGGCTGCAGCGCGGCCGTCGTCGCGCTGGCCGTGCTGGTCGCCGCGGTGGCGCCGCGTGGGCACGACATCGGCCGCCCGCTGCGGGTGGCCGTGGTGCAGGGCGGCGGCAAGCAGGGCACGCTCGCCATCAACTCCGACCCCTACAAGGTGTTCCAGCGGCACATGGCCGCCAGCAAGCTCATCAAGGGCCCGGTCGACCTGGTGCTGTGGCCCGAGGACGTGGTCGACCTCGACCGGGGCGACATCGCCGACGGGACCACCACCCAGGGCCGCCAGCTCTCGGCGCTCGCCAAGCGCCTCGACGCCACCGTCATCGCCGGGATCGTGCAGGACTCGGGCGCCACCCACTTCCTCAACTACTCGGTGGTCATCGACCCGGACGGCACCTACCACGACCGCTACGAGAAGGTGCACCGCGTGCCGTTCGGCGAGTACGTGCCGCTCCGCTCGATCGTGGCGCCCTTCGCCGGGCCGGCACTCACCCAGCGCGACGCCGTCCCCGGCCATGGGCCCTCGGTGCTGCGCACCCGTGTCGGCACCTTCGGGGTGTCGATCTCGTGGGAGATCTTCTTCGGCGAGCGGGGCCGCAGCGCGGTGCGCGACGGTGGCCAGGTGCTGCTGAACCCCACCAACGGCTCCACCTACACCGGCACCCTGGTGCAGACGCAGCAGGTCGCGTCGAGCCGCCTGCGGGCCCTCGAGTCCGACCGGTGGGTGCTCCAGGCCGCGCCGACGGGGTTCAGCGCCATCATCCGGCCCGACGGCCACGTGGTGGCCCGCACGAGCGTGTCGGAGCGGCGGGTGCTGCAGGACCAGATCCGCCGCCGGAGCGGCCTCACGCTGTACGACCAGTGGGGTGATTGGCCCGCCGCGGCCCTCGTGCTGGGCCTCCTCGCGGCCGCTTGGTTGCGGGCCCGCACCACCCGCACTTGACCGAGGGGTCAGTTGCAAAGAAAACTTCGGCCCACATGTCTCCCGGCGACTCCCCCCTCCGCATCGCGATGCTTGCCTACCGGGGGAAACCTCACGTCGGTGGCCAGGGCATCTACATCCGCCACCTCTCGAAGGCGCTGTCGGACCTCGGGCACCACGTCGAGGTGCTGTCGGGCCAGCCCTACCCGGTGCTCGACCCGAGGGTGCCGCTCGTCGAGCTGCCCAGCCTCGACATCTACAACGACTACTTCCCCCTGCGCATGCCGGGGATGTGGGAGCTGAAGCACTGGCCCGACTGGGTCGAGGTGATGAGCTTCTCGGCGGGAACCTTCCCCGAGCCGCTCGCGTTCAGCCTCCGGGCGTGGAGCCAGCTGCGATCTCGCCTGGGCGACTTCGACCTGGTCCACGACAACCAGTGCCTGGGCTACGGCCTGCTCGCCATCAAGCGCGACTTCCCGGTGCTCGCCACCATCCACCACCCCATCACCGTCGACCGCCGGCTCGAGCTCGAGCACGCCGAGGGCCGCTACAAGAAGTTCTCGCTGCGCCGCTGGTACGCCTTCACCCGCATGCAGACCCGTGTGGCGCAGCAGCTGGACCGCGTGGTCACGGTGTCCGAGAACTCCTTCGCCGACATCGTGCGCGACCACAAGGTCGACCCCGACCGCATGCACATCGTGCCGGTGGGCGTCGACCCGGACCTGTTCAAGCCCCTGCCCCACGTCCAGCGCGTGCCCGGCCGCCTCATCACCACCGCCAGCGCCGACGTCACCATGAAGGGACTGGCCTTCCTGCTCGAGGCGCTGGCCAAGCTGCGCACCGAGCGCGACGACCTGCACCTGGTGGTCATCGGCCGCAAGAAGGAAGGCGGCGCGTCGGCCCGCAAGATCGACGAGCTGGGCCTGTCGGGCTGCGTCGAGTTCGTCACCGGCGTCACCGACGAGCGCATCGTCGAGCTCTACGGCGAGGCCGAGCTGGCCGTCGTGCCCTCGCTCTACGAGGGCTTCTCCCTGCCGGCCATCGAGGCCATGTCGTGTGGCGTGCCGCTCGTGGCCACCACCGGCGGGGCGCTCCCCGAGGTGGTCGGCGCCGACAACGACACCGCCCTGCTGGTCCCCCCGGGCGATGCCGAGGCCCTGGCCGCCCGCATCCGCACGGCCCTCGCCGAGCCCGAGCTGCGGGCCCGGGTCGGCGCCGCCGGTCGCAACCGCGTCGAGGCCCAGTGGAGCTGGCGCCACACCGCCGAGCGCACCGTGGAGCAGTACCGCGAGCTCCTGGCCGACAACGCCCACCACGCCCGGAATCACTGAGGCCGCCACCATGCTCACCGTCGACTACGGCCGCCTCGGACTGCGCCCCGGCGACCGCCTGCTCGACCTCGGTTGCGGCGCCGGTCGCCACGCCTTCGAGGCCGCCCGGCGCGGCGCGCGGGTGGTGGCGCTCGACTACGCCTTCGACGAGCTGCCCTCGGTCACCGCGCTGATCGGCGCCATGGCCGAGCAGGGCGAGCTGCCCGACGACCCGCACGCCGCAGCCGTCAACGGCGACGCCTGCAACCTGCCGTTCACCACCGGCTCGTTCGACCGCATCATCGCGTCCGAGGTGTTCGAGCACGTCCCCGACGACGGCGCCGCGTTCCGCGAGCTGGCACGCATCCTGCGCCCCGGCGGCGTGATGGCCGTGACCGTCCCCGCCTGGTTCCCCGAGCAGGTGTGCTGGGCGCTCTCCGACCAGTACCACGCCCCCTACGTCGAGGGCGGCCACGTCCGCATCTACACCGAGGCCCGGCTGCGCCACCGCATGCGCGACGCAGGGCTCGAGCCCCGCGGCGCCCACCGGGCCCACGCGCTGCACTCGCCGTACTGGTGGCTCAAGTGCGCAGTCGGCCCCACCAACGACCAGAACCCGCTGGTCAAGGCCTACCACCAGGTCCTCGTGTGGGACCTCATGGGCACGCCGGGCATCAGCCGGGTCACCCACGCCACGGAGCGCATCCTCAACCCCGTGCTGGGCAAGAGCAAGGTCGTCTACGCCCGCAAGCCACTCGACGCCGACGCGGCGGGCACCGGCACGGCCACGGGCTCCGCCGACCCGCGTCCGTCCGACGTCGAGCTCGACCTCGACTTCGACCGCATCAATGGGGAGGCCATCGGTGCCTGAGTCCCTGCCTGACGTCCCGCCCGTACCCGAGCTGCCCGGCATCATGTCGGCCGTCGAGGTGGCGGCCACCGCCTCGGCCATCGCCGACTGGCAGCTGCCCAACGGCATGATCCCCTGGACGCCCGGCGGCCACTGCGACCCCTGGAACCACGTCGAGGCCGCCATGGCGCTCGCCATCGCCGGGTTCCGCGCCGAGGCCGAGCTGGCGTTCGACTGGCTCACGTCGGTGCAACGGCCCGACGGCGCCTGGCACCAGTACTACCTGGCCGACCGCATCGAGCAGGACAAGCTCGACGCCAACGTGTGCGCCTACGTGGCCGCCGGCGTGTGGCACCACTGGCTGATGTTCGCCGACCGCGGCTTCGTCGAGGCGCTGTGGCCCGTCGTCGAGCGCGCCATCGACTTCGTGCTCGACCTGCAGACGCCCCGCGGCGAGATCCTCTGGGCCCGGCACGCCGACGGCACGCCGTGGTCGTTCGCGCTGCTCACCGGCTCGTCGAGCATCTGCCACAGCCTCCGCTGCGCCATCGCCCTCGCCGAGCTGCTCGGCCACGAGCGGCCCGACTGGGAGCTCTCGGCGGCACGCCTCGCGCACGTCATCGCCAACGAGCCCGACGCCTTCGCGCCGAAGCACCGCTGGGCCATGGACTGGTACTACCCGGTGCTCGCCGGCGTGCTGTCCCACGACGCCGCGCGGGCCCGCATCGACGCCCGCTGGGACACCTTCGTGATGGAGGGCCGCGGCGTGCGCTGCGTGTCCGACCGGCCCTGGATCACCGTTGCCGAGACGTGCGAGTGCTCCATGGCGCTGCTCACCTTCGGCGACCGCGAGCGGGCCACCTCCCTGTTCTCGTGGATCCAGCAGTACCGCGCCGACGGCGGCCGCTACTGGACCGGCACCGTCTACCCCGACGAGGTGCACTTCCCCGACGACGAGCAGTCCACCTACACGGCCGCCTCGGTCGTGCTCGCGGCCGACGCGCTGGGTGAGCCCACGCGGGCCTCGGCGCTCTTCGCCGACCCCGAGTCGGTGCTGCCGCCCCTGGTGCTCGACCGCCTCGACGACGCGGTCGACTCCGGCGCCGAGCGCGACTGACTTTCTCGTCACGATGCGGCAATCGCGACCGTCCGTCCTCTATCGTTGTGGTCTGTGACTGACGCGGCACCCCTCACGAACCGGCTCGGTTCCAAGAGCACGCGCACCGGGCTGCCCGCCCGCGGCGCCGCCCGTGAGCCCGCCAAGGTCACCACCACCCGTGGCACCGACGAGCTGCTCGCCCGGGCCCGCGAGGCCGAGTCCGAAGAGGGTCGCGTCGACCACTCCACGCTCAGCACGCTGCACGAGCGCCTGCAAGACGTCTGAGCGTCAGCTCCGCCGTAGGACGCGCAGGGAGCCGACGGCACGATCGTCGGTGAAGCGGCCCGAGTCGAGCGCGCGGAGGTAGATCTCATAGGGCGGGCGGCCGCCGTCGGCGGGGTCCGGGAACACGTCGTGGATGCACAGCAGCCCGCCGGGCGCCACGAGCGGGGTCCACAGCTCGAAGTCGCGGTGGGCGGGGTCGCTGCCGTGGCCACCGTCGATGAACAGCAGCGCCAGCGGCGTGAGCCAGTGCCGGGCGACCGCGGGTGAGTCGCCGACCACCGCGATGACCGACTCCTCGAGCCCGGCGTCGGCGATGGTGCGGCGGAACACGCCGAGCGTGTCGATCAGACCCACTGCCGGGTCGACCAGGTCGGGCTCGTGCCACTCCCACCCGGCTTGGTTCTCCTCGGAGCCGCGGTGGTGGTCGACCGTGAACAGCACGGTGCCGGCCTCGCGGGCCGCGGCCCCCAGCCAGATCGCCGACTTGCCGCAGTAGGTGCCGATCTCGAGCAGCGGCGCGCCGGGCACGGCGGCAGCCGCGGCGAGCGCGGCGTCGGCGAGCGCGTCACCCTCGTCGGGGGGCATGAAGCCACGGGCCGCGAGGGCCTTGTCCCGGAGATCGGGTGCGATCACGAGTGGTCGGCGGTGTGCGTGTGCGTGAGCAGCTCGTGGGCCGCGTCGTCGACCGAGTCGTGGGGCACGTGCGTCTTGCCGAACATGAGCTTGTCGAGCACGAAGAAGCGGGCGACCCACAGGATCCCGAAGCCGGCCAGCTGGGCGATGATGAGCACGAGCTGGTGCATGGGGGTGGGCTTGCCGTGCTTGCCGTGGTTGGCCACGGCCACGAACAGCGTCGACAGGCCGAGGCCGGCGAACGAGAACACCCAGAACGGCAGCACCTCCTTGCCGAGGTGGCTCTTGCCGCGCTTGCCCCACACCCAGGCCCGGTTCAGGTAGTAGGTGGGGATGGTGGTGAGGCCGACGGCGACCACGTTGCTGAACCAGGGCCGCACGTGGTGGTCGGAGACGAGGAAGCCGTGGCCGGCGGACGGGATGCGGATCAGGTTGATGATCGTGAACAGCGTGACCGTCATGGCCACGCCGATGGCCGACACCGCCGAGTAGCGCAGGATCTTCATCCCGGCGGGCGAGCGCGCCAAGTCCTTGAGGCCATTGGGAGAGAGGTCCACGGGCGACGATGCTAGAGGTCGGGCCGGTCGGACGGACCATCAGGCGGGGTTGACGGGCCCGACACGCGGGTCTATCTTCTGGACAGATGTCCAGTTCAGTGTCCAATCCCGCGGTCGAACCGGCACCCGTCGAGCTCGAGGCCACGCGCCGCCAGCTCTCGCTCCGCCAGGCGCAGACGGTCCAGCGGCTCACCGAGGCGGCCGTCGACGAGATCCGCGAGGTCGGCTACGACGGCTGCACGGTGCGCAACGTGGCGCGCCGCGCCGGGGTCGCCCCCGCCACCGCCTACACCTACTTCGCGTCGAAGGACCACCTCGTCGCCGAAGTGTTCTGGCGGCGCCTGCGCGAGCTCCCCGCCGCCCCGCCCGACCTGCGTCGCGGCGCGGCCGACCGCGCCGCGCGCGCCCTGTCCGACTACGCGCTGCTCGTGGCCGACGAGCCCGAGGTGGCCGCCGCCGTGTCCATCGCCATGCTCGCCGCCGACCCCGACGTGAAGCTGCTGCGCGACCGCATCGGCGTGGAGCTCCACCAGCGCATCGTGGCCGCACTCGGCGACGACGCCGACCCCTCGGTGGTGCGCACCCTCGAGCTGGCCGCCAGCGGCGCCCTGCTCCATGCCGGCATGGGCCACCTCGCCTACGCCGACCTGCCCGATCTCCTGGCCGACGTGGCCACGACCGTCCTCGGAGGCCGCGGATGACCGCCACGCTCGTCTACAACCCCTACGCGTACGAGATCCACGAGGATCCCTACCCCACCTACGCCCGCCTGCGCGACGAGGCGCCGGTGTACCGCAACCACGAGATGGGGTTCTGGGCGCTGTCACGCCACGCCGACGTGGTGGCCGCGTTCCGCGACTCCGGTCGCTTCTCGTCCAGCCACGGCGTCTCCCTCGACCCTGCCGCGTCGGGCCCCTACGCCTACAAGACCATGTCGTTCCTGGCCATGGACCCGCCCCGCCACGGGCGCATGCGCGGGCTGGTGTCGCGGGGCTTCACCCCCCGCCGGGTGGTCGACCTCGAGCCGCGCATCCGCGAGCTGGCGGGCGAGTACCTCGACGAGGCCGTCGAGAAGGGCGAGCTCGACTTCATCCGCGACTTCGCCGGCAAGCTCCCCATGGACGTGATCTCCGAGCTCATCGGTGTGCCCAAGGCCGACCGGGCCGAGGTGCGGCGCTTGTCCGACCTGCTCGTGCATCGCGAGGAGGGCATGAACGACGTGCCGCCCGCCGGGGTCGAGGCCGCGTTCGCGCTCGTCGCCTACTACGCCGACATGCTCGCCGAGCGCCGGGTGAAGCGCACCGACGACCTCACGTCCGCCCTGCTCGACGCCGAGATCGACGGCGACCGCCTCGACGACGAGGAGATCATGGGGTTCCTGTTCCTCATGGTCGTGGCGGGCAACGAGACCACCACCAAGCTGCTCGGCAACGCCTGGCACTGGGGCTGGGTCGACCCCGACGAGGGGGCCAAGCCCTTCGCCGACCCGGCGCGCGTCACCGACTGGGTCGAGGAGACGCTCCGCTACGACACGTCCAGCCAGATGCTGGCCCGCATCAC
>JADGOP010000037.1 GCA_017882935.1 Actinomycetota bacterium | reverse complement strand
TTCTTGGCGGCGCTCGAGTTCGCCTCGTCCTGGAACCAGAACCCGATGAGGAAGTACGACGCCGCGCCCACGCCCTCCCACCCGAGGAAGGTGACGAGCATGTTGGAGCCGAGCACCAGCACGAGCATGGAGAGGGCGAAGAAGCTCAGGTAGAGGAAGAACTTGGAGTAGTTCGGGTCACCGTGCATGTAGCCGATCGCGTACAGGAAGATCAGGCCGCCGATGAAGGTGACGAACAACGACATGGTGAGCGAGAGCGGGTCGACCAGGAAGCTCATGTCGACGTGGAAGCCGCCGGCCGCGAGCCACGTGAAGCCACGTTGCACGGCCTGGCGCTCCTCGCCGTGCATCTGCCGCAGGCCGACCCAGGTGACGACGGTGGCGATGAAGCCTCCGGCCATGCTGCCCACGGCGATCCAGCCGGCCCAGGGCTCGCCGATGCGGCGGCCGACGGCGATGAGCACCAGCAACGACAGCAGCGGGAACGCGGGGATGAACCACACCGCGTGGACCAGCGTGGGGATGTGGGGCGCGTGCGCGGTGAGCTCGGGCACGGCGGCACCAACGAGGGAAAGTGACATCAGGTGCTCTCTCTTCCTAACCCTTGAGCAGGGTGATGTCGTCGGCGGTCGCCTCGGGACGGCGTCGCAGGAGGGACACGATGATCGCCAGCCCCACCACGACCTCGGCGGCGGCGACGATCAGCACGAAGAAGACGTTCACCTGGCCACCCACGTCCTTGAGCTTGTGGGCGAACGACACGAACGTGAGGTTCACGGCGTTGAGCATGAGCTCGACGCACATGAACATGATCAGGGGGTTGCGGCGGATGAGCAGCCCGGTGGCGCCGATGGTGAAGAGCACCGCGCCGAGGCCCAGGTACCACTGGGGGGCGATCTGGCTGGCGACGATCACGACGCCACCTCCTTCTCGGCGGCCTCGTGGAGCTCCTCGAGCTCGGCGTCAGCCGGGTCGTCGAACGTGTCGACGGGCTCGTCGGCGTCGATCTCGATGTCCTGGTCGGCCCGGCGGCGGGCGAGCAGCACGGCCCCGACCACGCCGATGATGAGCAGCACCGAGGTGATCTCGAACGGGTACAGGTAGGTGGTGAACAGCAGGCGCGAGATCTGGTTCACGTCGCTGCCGCCCTTGATCACGGCCGCGCCCTGCGAGGAGGCCCCGGTGATGGTGCCCTTGAGCACCACGAACAGGAGCCCGGCGCCGAGCAGCACGCCGATGGCGATGCCGGCCCAGCGCTGCCCCACAAGGGGGTCGGTGCGCAGGTCTTCGGCCTTGTCGACACCGAGCAGCATGATCACGAACAGGAACAGCACCACGATGGCGCCGGCGTAGACGATGACCTGCACCGCGGCCAGGAAGTTGGCCTCGAGCGAGATGAACAGGATGGCCACGCCGAAGAGCGTGAGCACCAGGCTCAGGGCGCAGCGCACCGGGTTCTTGCCGAGGATGACGCCGAAGGCACCGCCCAGGACGAGCAGCGCCGAGAAGGTGAAGACGAAGGCTTGCATCAGCTCTCACCCGATCCCGTGTCGGCCGCGCCGTCGCCGGGCTCCCAGGCCCGCGGGGCGCGGTTGGCGTTCGTCCAGATGCGCTTCGCCGCCTTCTTGTCGATGGGCGGGCTCATGAAGGGCGCCTCGACGGACTCGTCGGACTGCCCGGCCTCGGGGGCGCGCACGCCGTAGCCGCGCTCGCCCGACCAGGCCACCCGGCCCTCGTAGGCCGCGTTGCCCGACGGGGCCGTGGCGCGCATCCAGGCCGAGGTCCAGTCGTCCTCGCCCTCGCGCCAGTCCTCCCAGGGGAGGTGCTGGGGCTTGCCGGTCTCGGCGTCGACCAGCAGCTCGCGCCGGGTGTAGATGGCGTCCTCACGGTTGGTGAACGAGAACTCGAAGAGCTTCGACTCGGTGATGGCCTCGGTGGGGCAGGCCTCGACGCACAGGTCGCAGTGGATGCACCGGAGGTAGTTGATCTCGTAGATGAAGCCGAAGCGCTCGCCGGGGCTGACCGGCGCCTCAGGCGGGTTGTCCTGGCCGCGCACGTAGATGCACTTGGCCGGGCACACGCCCGCGCAGAGCTCGCAGCCGATGCACTTCTCCATGCCGTCCTCGTACCGGTTGAGGACGTGACGGCCGTGGATGCGCATCGGCTTCGGGCGCTTCTCCTCCGGGTACGAGGTCGTGACGCGTTGCTTCTTGCCCTGCTGCTTGAACGACACCAGGAAGCCACCGAGATACCCCATCAGGCGTGCACCTCCCGTGCGGTCGTGGCGGTTGAGAGCGAGGTGAGCGGGTGCATCAGTCGAGCACCTCGGCCAGCTCGCCGAGCTCGCGGGTGCGGCGGGACTGCCGCATGGCACCGGCGAAGAGCCCGGAGACCGCTGCCATGACGACCACGGCGATCGGGATCACGAAGTAGACGTGCCAGCCCCGGTCGTTGCCCACCCGCACGGCGACGAGCAGCAGCAGCCACCCGAGCGAGAGCGGGATGAGCAGCTTCCAGCCGAGGTCCATGAGCTGGTCGTAGCGGAGCCGGGGCAGCGTGCCGCGGATCCAGACCAGCACGTAGAGCAGCACCAGGAGCTTGAGCAGGAACCAGATCATGCCGTACAGCCAGGTGGGGCCCTGCGAGGGGTACCAGCCGTTGGGGCCACCGAGGAACAGCGTCACGATGATGGCCGCCAGGGTGACGGCGTTCATGAACTCGGCCAGGTAGAACATGGCGAAGCGGATGGAGCTGTACTCGGTGTTGAAGCCACCGGTGAGCTCCTGCTCGGCCTCGACCAGGTCGAACGGCGGCCGGTTGGCCTCGGCGAGGCCGGCGATGAAGAAGATCACGAAGGGCACCACACCGGTGACCCACAGGTTCCACTTCCAGGGCTCCTGCTTGGCGACGATGCCGCTGGTGGAGAGCTGGCCGGTGACGAGGAACACCGCGGCCACCGAGAGGCCGAGCGCCGCCTCGTAGGACACCATCTGCGCCGAGGCGCGCACGGCGCCGAGCAGCGGGTACTTGGAGCCCGACGCCCAGCCGGCGAGCAGGACGCCGTAGACCGCGATGGAGCTCATGGCGAGGATGAACAGCACGCCGATGGGCGGGTCGGCCAGCTGCATGTAGGTGTGGTGGCCGAACACCGAGATGGTGCCGCCGTGGCTGGCGGAGAAGTCGCCACCCACGGGGATCACCGCGAAGGTGAGGAAGGCCGGGACCAGCGCCAGGTAGGGCGCCAGCTTGAACACCCAGCGGTCGGCGCCGTCGGGGATGAGGTCTTCCTTGAAGAAGAGCTTGATGCCGTCGGCGAGGGACTGGAGCAGGCCGAAGGGGCCGGTGCGGTTGGGGCCGATGCGGTTCTGGAGGTCGGAGACGATCTTGCGCTCGAACCAGATCATCATCATCACGGCCACGAGCAGCACGGCGAAGGTGATGAGCACCTTGAGGGCCACGATGAGGACGACGGCCAAGCCGATGTGACCGCTCAGCAGCGGGTCGTTGGCGACGATCATGACTGGGTCTCCACACGGATGTCGGTGACCAGCGAGCCGGCGGTGAGCAGCTGGCCCGCCGCGCCGCCCGCCTGGTCGAGCACCAGGGCAGCCACGTTCTTCGGCACCCCGCTGTCGGCGACGACGTCGATCGCGAGCGAGCCGCGCTCGGACGTGACGCGGACCCGGTCGCCGGAGGCGATGCCGAGGCGGTCGAGGTCGGCCGGGTTGAGGCGCAGGGGCGACGACGGCGCCGCGAGGGCGGCGATGGCCGGCGAGTGCTGCACGAGCGTGCCGTGGTCGTAGAGCTTGCGGGTGACGACGAGCCGGTGGGCATACGCGTCGCGGACCGGTGCGGCCACCGACGGGGGTGCGGGCAGCGTGACCGTGGCGGGCGCGGGGTCGGGGCCGAGCTCGTGCTCGAGGCGCTCACCGGGGACCTCGCCGTCGGCGAGGAGCACCGGCTCTGCGGGCGCACCCTCGGCTGCGCCGCGGTGGGACGGGTCGGCGGGGTTGCCCTCGACCGCGTGCTCGGGGGGCTGCGGGGGGCCGGCGGGCACCGGGACGACGACGCCGTCGCGGTTGGCGGGGTCGGCGAGCGCCGCGGCGAGGCCGGCATGCGACGGCGCGACGCGGGAGATCTCGTCCTGGAGCTGGGCGACGGACTCGACGCCGAGGTCGCCGCCCAGGTGGCCGGCGAGGTCGGCGGCGATGATCCAGTCGGCGCGGGCGGTGCCCGGCGCGGTGATCTTCTGCCCGAGGGTGGTGACGCGACCCTCGAGGTTGGTGGTGGTGCCCTCGGTGGTGGCGTAGCCGGCCGCGGGCAGCACGATGTCGGCCTTGCGGTTGGACTCGTTCAGGAAGAGGTCGACGGCGATCAGCGTGCGCACCCCGGTGAGGGCCCGCTCGGCGAGGTCGCGGTCGGGGAAGTCGGCGAGCGGGTCGGCGCCGAGCAGCACCAGCGTGTCGAGCTTGCCGTTGGCGGCCGCCTCGAGGATGCCGCGGGTGTCGAGCCCGGTCTCGGTGGGCAGCTCCTTGGTGGCCAGCGACCACCCGGAGGCGACGTGGGCGCGGCCCTCGTCGAGGGTGACGCGACCGGGGAGGATGCCGGGTGCGAGGCCCATGTCGAGCGCCCCGAACACGTTGGCGCGCCGCAGGGCGGGCAGGAAGGTGACCGACGGGACCAGCTCGAGCAGCCGGTGCGCCGCGGCGACCGCCACGTCGGCCGACTCGGCGAGCGACGGGCGCCCGATGACGGCGGTGACCCGTGCGCCGCCGGCGAGCAGGGTGCGGGCGTGGAAGAAGGCGGTGGGGTCGACGCCCTCGGGAGCGGTGCCCGAGCCGAAGAGCGCGGCCACCACGTCGGCGGCCTCGCCGGGGCGGACCCGAAGCGAGGAGTCGGCCAGCGGGGTGAGCCCCGTGTCGGTGGCAGCCAGCTCGATGATCTTCACGCCGTCCTCGACGGCGGCGTGGCGCAGCCGGAGGAAGAGCACCGGCAGCTCTTCCTTGATGTCGGGGGCGTAGACCACCACGGTGCCGCCCGGGGCGCACACCTCGTCGATGGTGGCGCGGGGCAGGCCGAGCACGAAGGCGGCGGGCAGGCCGTCGTCGAGCTGGGCGTCGACGTTGTCGGTGCCGATGACGCCCTTGGCGAGCTTGGCCCAGGCGTAGGCGTCCTCGTTGGCGAGGCGGGCACCGCCGATGATGCCGACGCCGGCCGGACCGGAGCGGTCGAGGCCGCCCTTGATGGCGGTGGCGGCGGTCTTGAGCGCGTAGGACCACTTGGCGGGCGCCAGGTCCTGGCCCGCGTCGGTGCGCAGCAGGGGCTCGGTCAGCCGGCCGTCGTCGTTGACGTACTCGAAGTCGAAGCGACCCTTGTCGCACAGCCACGACCAGTTGACCGGGTCGGAGTCGACGCCGGAGTAGCGCAGGACCTCGTCGCGGGAGGAGTCGATGACCACGCGGCAGCCCACCGAGCACGACGTGCAGGTGGACTCGACCTGGTCGAGGTCCCACGGGCGGGCCTTGAAGCGGAAGGGCTTGGCGGTGAGCGCGCCCACCGGGCAGATCTGCACGGTGTTGCCGCTGAAGTACGAGGCGAAGGGGTGGTCGGGGAAGGTGTTGACCTGGCTGTCGTTGCCCCGGTCCTGGAAGTGGATGAAGGGGTCGCCGGCCACGTCCTTGGCGAACCGCGTGCAGCGGTCGCAGAGGATGCAGCGCTCACGGTCGAGGAAGACCGTCTGGCTGATCGGGATGGGCTTCTCGAGGTGGCGCTTCTCCTCGATGAAGCGGCTCTCGCCCGGTCCGTACGACATCGTCTGGTCCTGGAGGGGGCACTCGCCGCCCTTGTCGCAGACCGGGCAGTCGAGCGGGTGGTTCACGAGCAGGAACTCGAGGACGCCGTCCTGCGCCTTCTTCGACACCGGCGACTCGGTCTCGACGCTCATGCCGTCGGTGCACTCGATCATGCACGAGGGCTGCAGGGCCGGGCCGCGGCCGGTGTCGATCTCGACCAGGCACATGCGGCACATGCCCACCGGCTTCATGCGGTGGTGGTAGCAGAAGCGCGGGATGTAGACGCCGTTGCGCTCGGCCGCGTCGATGACGAGCTCGCCCTTGGCGGCCTCGATGGCCGTGCCGTTCACGGTGACCGTGACGGTGCTGACCTCGTCGCGTGCGGGGGCCGTGTCGGTCATTCTGCGGACCCTCCGGTGGCGGCGGCGACGGGCGGCGACAGGTAGGCCGCGCCGTTGATGGCGACCGTGGTGCTGAAGGGCGCGTTCACGTAGCGCTCGTACTCCTCGGGGAACCGCTTGATGGTGCCCACGATCGACGGGGTGGCGGACTGGCCGAGCGGGCAGATGGTGGTCTGCTTCGGCGGCCAGAGCAGGCCGGGGCTGATGTTGTCGCAGACGTCGAGCAACAGGTCGATGTCCTCGGGACGGCCGTGGCCGTCGATGATGCGGTCGAGGATGCGCTCGAGCCAGGTGGTGCCCTCGCGGCACGGCGTGCACTTGCCGCACGACTCGCGGGCGAAGAAGCGCACCAGGTTGCGGGTGGCCTTGACCATGTCGGTGGTCTCGTCCATGACGACGATGGCACCGGAGCCGAGCATGGAACCGGCCTTGCCGACGACCCCGGCCTCGAGCGGCAGGTCGAGGTGCTCCTCGTAGAACAGCGGCGCCGAGGCCCCGCCGGGGATGAACGCCTTGAGCGCGCGGTCGCCCCGGATGCCGCCCGAGTAGATGGGGGCGTAGAGCAGGTCGCGGAAGGTGGTGACGCCGAACTCGACCTCGTAGACGCCGGGCTTCTTGACGTGGCCCGACACCGCGAACATGCGCGTGCCCCGGGAGTTCTCGGCGCCCAGCGCGTGGAACGCCTCGGCACCGTGCTGCATCAGCCACGGCAGGTTGGCGAGCGTCTCGACGTTGTTGACGACGGTGGGCTGGAGGTAGACGCCCTTGGCGGCGGGGAAGAACGGCGGCTTGAGGCGCGGCATGCCGCGGTTGCCCTCGAGGCTCTCGATGAGCGCCGTCTCCTCGCCCACGATGTAGGCGCCGGCACCCCAGTGCAGGACGATGTCGATGCTGTAGTCGGTGCCGAGGATGTTCTTGCCGACGTACCCGGCGGCGTAGGCCTCGTTGAGCGCCTCGCCGAGCCGCTCGTGCGCCAGGGCCATCTCGCCACGGCAGTAGAGGAACGCCTGGGAGCAGCCGATGGCGTAGCAGGCGATGAGGATGCCCTCGATCAGCTGGTGCGGATCGCTCTCCATGAGGATGCGATCCTTGTAGGTGCCCGGCTCGGACTCGTCGCCGTTGACCACGAGGTAGCGCGGGAACACGCCCGGGGGGCAGAAGCCCCACTTGACGCCCGCAGGGAAGCCGGCGCCGCCACGGCCGAGGAGGCTGGCGGCCTTCACCTCGTCGGTGATGGACTGGGGCGCCCGCTGCAGCGCGGCGCGCAGGCCCTTGTACCCGTCGGTGGCCTCGTAGCGGGCGATGGTGTGGGCGTCGTCGTGGGCGGCGAGGCGGCCGGTGACGATCTTGGGGGCGTCGGTGATGGTCATCAGCCCTTGGCCTCCGAGGCATCGGCGTTGCGGCTGAGCCACACGGGCTCCACGTTCACGTCGACGGCGGCCGGGCCGGCGGCGCGGTCGGCGGGGATGTGCTGGCGGGTGGCACGGCGGGCCAGGGTGCCGTGCGGCGGGATCTCGTCGTCGAGCTTGCCGGCGCGCAGGTCGGTGATGAGCTGGTCGAACGCCTCGTTGGCGACCTTGTACCGGTAGCGGTAGTTGACCTGGAGGCACGGGGCCTCGGTGCAGGCCGCCTGGCACTCGGCCTCTTCGAGGGTGATCTTGCCGTCGGCGGTGGTGCCGCCGGTCTTGACGCCGAGCGACTGCTCGGCGTGCTCGAGCAGCTCGTCGGCGCCGAGCAGGTGGCAGGAGATGCCGTGGCAGATGTTCACCAGGTAGGGCCCGACCGGCTCACGCTTGAACATCTCGTAGAACGAGCAGGTGCCGAGCACCTCGGCGGGCGTGCAGCCCACGAGCTCGGCGAGGTGCTCCATGGCGTCGTCGGTGACCCAGCCGTCCTGCTCCTGGGCCAGGTGCAGCAACGGGATGAGCGCCGACTTCGGGCGCGGGTAGCGACCGAGGATCTCCTTGGCGAGTTCGATGTTGTCGGGGTTCAATCGAGGCACAGGGCTCGAACCTCATCGCAGAAGGGCAGGCGCGCGCAAGACGAGGGCGCCGACACGCGCGCGTGCGCCGGGGCCTGGGCGAGGAAGCTCATCGGCCGCGGCCCGGGCGCCGGGTCTCGACCGGGATGACGGCCGGGCGCGGCGCGGGGCGCAGGCCCAGCAACCGTGCCAGTTGGTCGAGGGCGTCGCCGATGAGGCTCAGGAGCGTGGTGATCGGGCTCACCGGTCGACCTCGCCGAGGATGGGGTCGACCGAGGAGATCACGGCGACGGCGTCGGCGATGACGCCGCGGTGCATCATGTGCGGCAGGCACTGCAGGTGGATGTAGCTCGGCGGCCGCGTGCGCATGCGCCAGGGCTTGCCGGTGCCGTCGGACACCATGTAGCAGCCCAGCTCGCCACGAGGGGACTCGATGCCGACGTAGGCCTCGCCCTCGGGCACCTTGATGCCCTCGGTGAAGAGCTTGAAGTGGTGGATGAGCGCTTCCATCGACTCGTCGATGCGGGCCCGCGGCGGCGGCGTGACCTTCTTGTCCTGCACGCGGTAGTCGCCGTGCGGCATGCGCTTCATGACCTGGCGGCAGATGCGGATCGACTCGCGGATCTCGTTGAGGCGGATGGCGTAGCGGTCGCAGCAGTCGCCGTACCGGCCCACGATGACGTCGAAGTCGACCTGGTCGTAGGCGAGGTAGGGCATGTCCTTGCGGAGGTCCCAGGCGTAGCCCGTGGAGCGCAAGATGGGGCCGGTGACCCCGAGGGCCAGCGCCTCCTCGGTGGTGATGGTGCCGACGCCCTGCAGCCGGTCCTGCCAGATCGGCTGGTTGGTCATGAGGATGTCGTACTCCTCGAGGCGCCGCTCGGTGTTGTCGAGGATGGTGGTGAGCCGCGCCTCCCAGCCGTCCGGGAGGTCGGCCGCGGTGCCGCCCACGCGGATGAAGTTGTGGTTCATGCGGAGGCCGGTGACCATCTCCATGAACCGCAGCAGCTCCTCGCGCTCGCGGAAGCCGTAGAGCATCATCGAGATCGCCGCGATGTCCATGCCGTTGGTGGCGAGGAAGGTGACGTGGCTGATGATCCGGCCGACTTCGGCCAGCAGCATGCGGATCCACACGGCCCGCTCGGGCAGCTCCACCCCGAGCAGCTTCTCGGCCGCCAGGCAGTAGGCCATCTCGTTGGAGATGGGGGCCAGGTAGTCCATGCGCGTGTTGTTGGTGGCGCCCTGGACGTAGGTGAGCTCCTCGCCCGTCTTCTCCATGCCCGTGTGGAGGTAGCCCACGACCGGCTTGACGCGGATGACGGTCTCGCCGTCGAGCTCGATCATGAGGCGCAGCACGCCGTGGGTGCTGGGGTGCTGCGGGCCCATGTTGAGGATGGTGGTCTGGGAGTCGTCCTCGCGGTCGGCCAGCACCGCGGCGTCGGCCTCGGACAGGCGCAGCACCGACCCGACCTCGCGCAGCACCTCGACCCCGCCGGCGACCTGGCGCGGCAGCATCTCCTGGACGCCTTCGGACGTGAAGTCGCTGATTCCCTTGTCGATGACGGTCACGGGCGGACCTCCTGCTGACTCATCGCGACGGTGCTCCCTTGAACTGCACCGGGATGCGACCCACGGCGTAGTCCTTGCGGAGCGGGTGGCCCTCCCAGTCCTCGGGCATGAGCACCCGGGTGAGGTCGGGGTGGCCGGTGAAGGTGATGCCGAACATGTCGAACACCTCGCGCTCCATGGCCTCGGTGCCGGGGTGGAGCGTGAAGAGGGTGTCGACCGTGGGGTCGGACTCGGGGACCTGCACCCGCAGCCGGATGCGCTCGGCCTGCTGGTGTGAGATGAGGGTGACGACCAGCTCGAAGCGCTCGGGCGTGATCGACTCGGGCAGCTCCCGCGGCGAGGGGTAGCCGAGGTAGTCGACGGCGGTCACGTCGAGGCACTGCAGGTACGAGTCGTCGCGCAGCTTGGCCACCGTGTCGGTGAGCTGCTCACGCGCCACGTGGAGCACCTTCTGCCCGCGGCTGTAGCTGATGATGCCGGCCTGCTGCAGGGCATGGGCGACGATCGAAATAGCGTTGCGTTGCACGCCGATCATCTGCGCCAGAAATTCCTGGGTCAGTGGCAATGGCTCGTTGCCGCTCAGATCGCGCGCGCGCAACAGCCAGCGCGCCAGCCGCGCTTCCACCGAGTGCGACGCGTTGCATGCGGCCAGGCACTGGCGTCAGCGCAGAGCATGCCGCCGCGGCATCGACGAGGCCGACGCCGAGGGCGCGCATGACGCCGATCGCGGCAAGCAGGTTGGAGACGTTGTAGTCGCCGATCAGCGGCGTCGCGATGACCACGCTCGCGTCGCCCTCGTGCACCTCGAAGACGAGGCCGTCGCGG